>JALZAW010000347.1 GCA_030948155.1 Candidatus Dormiibacterota bacterium
CCCCGAGCTATCCCGCTGGCTGCTACGGCTCGCTGGTCAGCGTGTTGTCGAACTTGTCCAGCAGCTGCCGGCACTCCGTGATGCGGTGGCGGAGATCCTGTCGGAGGTCGTCGGGGGTGAGACCTTGGTCCTCCAGCCACACGAGGTTGAAGAGCAGGCGGTAGTCATCCGCGATGAGCTCCACCTTGTTTCGCAGCCCCTCCAGCTCAAGCGGTACGTCCGACCGGAACGTCAGCGGGACGGTGCAGCCGACGCCTGGTTCCAGGTGTCCACGGCTGGGCAGGTGCTGCTGTAGGAGCTGCTCCACGCGCTCCGATGCGTCGGCGGCGTCCTCAGCCTCGATCAGGCCCTCTACTACGACCTCGCCATGCGAGGTGGGAGCAGGCCCCGAAGGCCGTGCGCGCGAGCGCGATGCGCTCAGCTACCCGACTTGGGCGACGGGCGCGGCCTCTCCGTAGTCGGTGTAGAGGGCTTCGGGAGCGATATCGGCTCCGTTGGGCCAGGTGATCGTCCCGATCTCAGGGTCGACCCGGACTTGGGCAAAGTACGTGGCATCGCGAAGCGGCTCGAACACGGGGCCATGCAAATGGCCCCGCAGGCTCACGGTGCGTTTGGTCCCGTCGCTGAAGCCGACAAGCAGGCGGTAGTGGCCGAGCACCTGAACGCTAGTAACGTCGACAGGGTCCATGCCCGCAGCTTACGGCAGGGGCTCAATGGCGTCGAGATTCAGCCCGGCGCGAGCGCGCTGCCAGGCAGTGTCCAGCTCCGCTCGATGCATCCTTGCCCACTGCTGAACGAGGCGGAGGGCTCGCGGTGGAAGGCTGCCGTTGAGGATGGCCAAGGTGTCAAGGGACACCTGCGCTTGTTCGCCGCCATAGCGAGCGTGGAAGTGCGGAGGCTCGTGGTCGTTGTGGTACATCGCGATCACGATTCCGTAGAACGCGCTCAGCCTGGGCACGGCGGCGAAGCGTAGAGGGTGGGCACTCTTGCCCGCTAGAACAATTGTTCGATAAGCTGAGGCATGGCCGAGGAGAGGATCGTCGCGGAGGCTCGGCCGGGCCGGCTATTCGTTCACGCCCAGCTGACCGACCCTGGCACGGGCGGTCCGCTGTACTGCCGTGTTCGAGCCGTCGAAGGGGAGCTGATCGAGTACGAGATGATCCACCACCGCGACGACGGGTCAGAGCGGATCGGGAGCCCGTGGCGGGTTACGAGTGGGCACTTCGTCGCCAGCACATTCGGCCGGTGGTGCGAAGGGAGTAGTCCGCCGCCGGCGATTGCGAGAGCGCCAAGCGGCGAGCCGGTGCCGATGGACCCTCGGAAGATCGGGGGCCGGCCAGCGGGCTCCTGACGCCGCCGGCGGGCAAGGTGCGAGCTCGCCAGGCCTTGCTGGAGATGGGCCGTGAGGAGGTAGAGTAGGCGGCTGGTCTGGCCCCGAGAAGCCTCGCCAGCCGCCCCTCATCGAACCGTACGTTCGGTTTTCCCGAATACGGCTCTCCGACGGTGTTCATGTGGTCGCTGTCGCTTGGCGGATGTAGCGGACCGTCCCGGAGAGGGTGAAGATGCCGAGCCTGCGATGCCAGGCAGTGGTGTGCACTTGGCCCCATCTGCGCCCGTGCTTTCCGCGCTTCTTGCTATCGAAGAGCGCCAGTCGCTCGCGAACGTAGACATCGATCTGGGAGAACTGGCGGGACGAGTTGCCCCACCGGAAGTAGTTGCACCAGCCCCGCAGGACGCGGTTGAGCTCGTCCACGATGACGTCTATCGGCTCCTTGAGGCGCCAGCGCGGTGCCGCGATCTCCTTGATCTTGGCCCTGATGCCGGTCATCGCCCGTCGCGACGGCCAGCACTGGCACGAGTACTTACCCGTCCTCCACGACTTCACGAGTCGGTGGTGAAAGCCCAGGAAGTCGAACCCGTCGGCCCCTCCCTTCAGGTCCACGATCCGGGTCTTATCCGGATGTACCTGCAGCTTCAGGGCCTGCGCCGTTCGTTGGAGCCATCGCAAGGCTTGCTGCGCGGCCGCTTCGGTTCTACACACGACCACGGCATCGTCCCCATAGCGGACGATGGTGCCGAGGTGGCTTGCTTCCTTTGCCCAGAGTGCGTCGATGGCGTGTCCGTAGACGTTCGACATCAGCGGCGAGATCGGTCCGCCCTGCGGTACGCCCGTGGTCTCGGCGGAGGTCCCCTCCACCATCACCCCGGCACGTATCCACAGACGTAGCAACCTGATCACCCTCCGATCGCTGACTCTGCGGCCGACGAGTCCCAGCATCAGGGTCTCGTCGAGACTCCCGAAGTAGTCCCGGAAATCCAAGTCCACCACCCACCGTGCGCCCTGGTTGACCTTCTTCCTGATCAGCTCCCGCGCCTCGTAGGCGCTGCGCCGCGGTCGAAAGCCGAAGGACGACGGCAGGAAGCTGGCCTCGAAGATCGGCTCCAGGACCAGCTTGGCGGCGGTCTGAGCCACCCGATCCCGCACCCGTGGGATGGAGAGCGGGCGCTCCTCGCCCGGCCGCCCCGGCTTAGGAATGTAGACCCGCCGCGACGGCTGCGGCCGGTAGCGCCCGGTCAACATCCGCTCGCGCAACTCCGCCAGCATCTTCGCCACCCCGTAAGCCTCCACGGCCTTCAGGGTCTCGCCATCGATACCGGCGGCGCCTCGGTTGCGTCGCACCTGTTCCCAGGCGTCCCGCAGCACGTCCGGTCGAGCGATCCGGTCCAAAAGGGCGGGAAACTTCCGCCCACCGTTCCGCTTCGCGGCCACATAGAGCGCGCGCTGAAGTGCACGGACGTTTTCAGAGGGGGAGTTGGCTTTCGCCATGCCCTAACCCGTCCCTTGCAACGCGAGCATCACCGAAGTCCGGGTCCTTCCCTCGCCCCGAGTTGTGTTGTCTCGGGGGTTATCAGTACTACTACCCGGTGCGACTCCCTCTGCACTGCGCCGGACTTCGGTTGTGGCCTTATACCGGCGCGAGCTACCGCGGCTATCGACCTCGCCGCGGGTACAGGAGGGTCTCCCCAGTCGCCTGTCCGACCTTCGCTGCATGCCGATCCCTCTACGCCGGAGCGGTTCCGGGCTGCTCCAGAATCCACGGCCCGGACTACTGCCTTCGCCCTCCAATCCCAGGCTCGGCCCGCTCGGTCCCTCACGGGATTTTGGTTTCGACGCGGCAGGATTCAACTTCCTTACGGCCTGCAGCTTTGTTCCACCTCCCTTCGGCTCCCTCTCTCGACGGCTCACCGGAGATTTCACTACCGGGCTCCTCTGGCGGCTTGCCCGGGCCGGACTCTCACCGGCTGGTCGACAGCCCTTGCTGGGCGGCACGAATGGAACGAAAACGTACGGTAGAGCCGTGCTCGGTCCGGGACCTCTTCCGTTGACCGCCTGGAAGACGCGATGATCAAGCTGGTCTACTGCATCACCCGCAAACCCGGGCTCAGCCCCGAGGAGTTCTCGCGCTACTGGGAGCACGTGCACGGGCCCATCGGCCGGCGGATCCCCGGGCTCCGCC
>JALZAW010000348.1 GCA_030948155.1 Candidatus Dormiibacterota bacterium
ACGCTACGGCATCTATCCCACCTGGCGGGTTGTGCTGCCGCCGGCCATCCTCCGAGCGAGTGTCCCGGAGGGAGCCAGCGGCGTGCTCATCGACGGTCAGCCAGTGCACCTCTCAGGCCCCGGCGAGCACAAGATTGCCGTGCTTCCGGTTCCGCATACTGTCGCTCTCCAGGGCGGCCCACTTCTGGAGGCACCGACTGCGAGCGCGGACGCCACCTACTCAGCCGGCGGCGAGGTCAAGGTGGCGCTCCTACCTCGGATCAGCAACCTGGGCCGGGAGAAGGCCAAGGCAGCGATCAAGGCCAGCTTCCAAACCTGCGCCGGCATGACCGAGGCGGCGCCGATCGGCTGCCCGCAGCATGTCGACACCAACGCCACTCAAGGTCTGCAGTGGCAGCTGATTGGCGATCCCACCACGACTGCTTCAGTCGACTTTGATGCGGATCAGCACCTGATCGGCAGCGGACACTTCCTGATGACGCTCAGCTACCACCCTCCCCTGCGGCCGGGGACAACGGCGCACGACGTTTCCGGCGGCGCCTATCAGGCTCACCTGCAGATCCAGGGCTCAGAGGTTCAAGTCACCAGCATCGATCAGGCCGGCAATGTCCCCAACCTGAGCCGACCGACCGGAGCCACTGACGAGGCGGCCAAAGCGCTGGTCAAGGACGCCATCCAGAAGTGTGCGACGGCGACCATAGTCAACCCGACCGACTGCCCCCAGAACACCGACCGGGACTACACCAACTTCAAGAACATCCGCTGGACGCTCAACGGGGATCCTGTGGCCGACGCGACGGTCGGCTGGGATGGGGAGCACCAGGTCTTCCAAGTCAGCGGCCACTACGACATGACCCTCGATTACGACGAGCTCGGCAGCCACCAGCAGACCAAGAGCTCCACCAAGCTCTACTTGGCCAAGCTGATCTGGGATGGCACCGCTTACCAGCTGGTGAAGGCCGACGGCCTACTCGGCTGATGTGAGAAGGAGCCGGAACGATCGTATAGCTCGACCTGTGCTCCGTTTCAGAGCCAAGGTCTGGCAGGCTTCCAGCCTCACGAGGGCAGTTCATTGACGGTTCGCACGGTCTACGAGAAGGCTTCCTTGCTTGATGTTGAGCGTGGAGGGTTGGTTCCTACCAGTCGGCGCTCGGGAGGACGAATCGAGATGCTTCAGGAGGTGCGCGGAAATTCTGAGCTCGGCACTTGGCGGCGTCCGCCAGCCTTCTGGAGTTGCGGCTTGAGAACATCCCGTCAGTCGTGCGACGCGGCAAGAGGCTCAGTACCCGAGCGTCGGGTCCACGATGCCGGCGAGCTGGGTCCCGGCGATGCGAGCTCGGACGTTGCCAGCGATGTGCCGGACCAAGTGATCTCGCTCGGTCTCGGCCGGGTTCGCGGTGTGCGGCGTTATCAAGCAGTTTTCGAAGTGCCAGAGGGGGTGGCCCTCGGGCAGCGGTTCGGGATCGGTCACATCCAGCGCCGCGCCGGCGATGGTGCCGGCCCCCAGCGCCGTGACCAGGGCCTGGGTGTCGACAAGCCGGCCGCGTGCCACATTGACGAGCCAGCAGTCTGAACCCATTGCCGCCAGCTCCGCCTCGCCGATCATCGCCTCGCTGTCGTCGGTGAGGGCGGCGGCAAGCACCACCACGCCGGCGCCACGGACCCCCTCCCGTAGACGATCCACTGGCAGCACAGTCGTCGCGCCAGGAACGGGCTCCGGATGCTTCCGGACGACTGTGACATGCACGCGGAACGGGCGGAGGAGGTCTACCAGCGCCCGCCCGATTCCGCCCGCTCCGATCAGCGTCACGCGACTGTCGAACAGCGTCCTGCCGCCCTTGGCTTCCCAGGCGTGGGCGCGCGCCCGGCGAGGGAGCTCGCGGAGCCCGGCCAGCATCAGGGCGAGCGCGTGCTCGGCCACCGGCTCTGCATAGGCTCCCTTGGCCGATGTCCAGAGGCGCCCATCGCCGAACAGGCTCCGGTAGTTCTCCACACCAGCGGCCGGCAGCTGGACCCAGGTGATCGCGGGTGCGCCTGCGAGGGTGGCCGCGAGCCGATCGGCGCTGTCGAAGTTCCACAGCAGGGCGCGGGCAGCGTGGGGTTCCACCACTCGGCCCCCGGCGCTCTCGACCGCTTCCCGCATCGGGTCGGCCAACCCGGGCGTCTGGGGCGCGATCGCAACATCGAGCGCACCGTCGCTGGCCGCACTGCTCTGGCGAGCGGCCACGACCTCACTGTCAGGCATGGGTCGACCCCGGCTGCAGTTGGGCCTTCTTCGCGGCAGCATGGGACCTGACCGGCAGCATGAGGAGGCCGGCTGCAATCAGGCAGGCGGCGAGGAAGACGAAGGCGCCGCCCTGGCCGTGAGTGCTCCCGATCAGGAGCCCCACCGCGTAGGTGCCCACAAAGCCGCCCAGGGCGCCGAAGCTGTTGATCAGCGCCATGGCGGCGCCGGACACGTTCTGGGGAAGAAGCTCGGAGATCAGAGCAAAGAAGGGGCCGTAGGGCGAGTAGATGGCGCCGCCAACGATGATCAGGAGCACGAAGGAGACCAGGAAGCTGGAGGTTCCGACCAGGTAGGAGGCGTAGAACGCGATGCCGCCCAGGAAGAGGAAGGGCCAGACATAAGGGACGCGCCGGCCGGAGCGGTCGGAGAAGTAGGAGACCACCAGCATCAGGATCACCGCCAGCAAATAGGGAACCGCGGACAGCGCACCGGTGTTGCCGATCCCCTGATGGGAGCCCGCCTTGATGATGGTCGGGAGCCAGAAGACGAGGCCATACACCCCGACGCTCCAGAGCAGATATTGGGCGGAGAGGATGATGACCGTCGGCCGGCGAAAGGCCTCCCAATAGCCGGAGACGGCCGGCAGCGTGCGCTGCTCTGCCGCCAGCTGGGTCTCGATCGCCCGCTTCTCCGCCGGATCGAGCCAAGCGGCGTCGCTGGGTCGATCGTCGGCGAGCCAGCGAAAAACGAAGGCCCAGACAACGGCCGGAAGCCCCTCCACGATGAACATCCACTGCCAGCTGGTCGCCTGGATGAGATAACCGGAAACTGCCGAAAGCCAAAGCACGGTGACCGGGTTGCCAAGGATCAAGAATGTGTTCGCACGCCCCCGCTCGGGGCTGGTGAACCAGTGAGCGAGGAAGATAAGCATGCACGGCAGGACCACCGCCTCCACGACTCCGAGCAGGAAACGGTCCACCATCAGCAGGGGGACCGACGGGATCACCCCCTGCGCGGCTGCGAAGATCCCCCAGCCGATCAGACTCCAGAAGATGAGGCGCTTGACGCTGCCGGTTTCGGCGTAGTGGGCGGCCGGGATTTGGAAGAAGAAGTAGCCGAGAAAGAAGAGCGCTCCCAGCAGCCCGGCCGTCCCAGGGGTGATGTGGAGGCTCTTCACCAGACCACCGGCCGCACCGATCGAGTAGTTGGAGCGATCCAGATAGGCGAAGGTGTAGGTGATGAACGCCAGCGGAATCAGGCGCTGCCGGCGCTGCGAGTTCAGGGCAGAGA
>JALZAW010000349.1 GCA_030948155.1 Candidatus Dormiibacterota bacterium
CGCAGGGGGTCTACAAGACGAGCAAGTCGGACCACTCAGGCTTCTCGGTGGACTACGTCCAGGTGGGCACCGTCAAGGGCGGGACCCTGGTCTCGAGCGAGTACTCGAACAGCCTTCTCTCCAGGCTGAAGTAGTAGAGGGCGGGAGCCGGCCTCCCCGCCCATCACGCTAACGCCAGGACCGGCGGGACACTTGCGCCGGACGCGACACAACCCCAGCAGTGGAGGCACGGGCGCGAAGGCCCCATGGCGTGGATAAGCTTCCTGCGATGCTGAGTGCGCGCCACCTCGTGCGGAGGTTCGGCGGCGTGGTGGCGATCAACGAAGTCTCGCTGGAGGTGGAGCGGGGCGAGCTGCACGGCCTGATCGGGCCCAACGGGGCCGGCAAGTCGACTCTGTTCAACCTCGTGGCGGGTCACCTGAGACCTGACCAGGGCCAGCTGGAACTCGAGGGGCGGTCCATCGCGGGCCTCCCGCCCCATAGCCGCGCCCGCCTAGGGATAGCGCTGGCGTTCCAATCGGTACGGCTCTTCAGGGGCATGACGGTGCTCGAGAACGTCATGGTCGGCGCCCACTCCGCCACAGCTCACGGGATGGTGGAGGCCGCTCTCCGATTGCCGCGCTGCCGGCGGGAGGAGCCGTGGATCCGGCTCCGGGCCCAAAGGGTCCTGGAGCGGATCGGGCTGGGGCAGTTCGGTGACAGGCCGGCCGAATCTCTTCCGCTGGGGCAGCAGCGCGCGGTGCAAGTCGCTCGCGCCCTCTGCGGGGAGCCGCGGCTGCTCCTGCTTGACGAGCCCGCCAGCGGACTTCGGGGGGCAGAGCGGAATGCGCTTGGCGACCTCCTGCTCGAGCTGCACGAAGAGGGATTAACGATGCTGCTGGTGGAGCACGACGTGGCCTTCGTGAGCGCTCTGGCCGGTCGCCTGACCGTTATGGACAGGGGGAGCGTGCTGGCGGAAGGGCCGCCTGACGAGATCAGGCGCAACCCCCTTGTGATCGACGCCTATCTGGGACGCGGGGACGAAGCAGGGGTTGTCTGAGCCAGTCCTTCGTGTGGCTGACCTGGTGGTGCGCTACGGCGCCGCAGTCGCCCTCGACGGCGTCAGCCTGGAAATCGGCGAGGGCGAGATGGTGGCTCTGGTCGGCCCCAACGGCGCTGGCAAGTCGACTCTGCTCAATGCGGTCTCCGGCATTCTGCGTGTCGCTTCGGGCGAGATCGAGCTACGCGGGCACGCCGTCCAGGCACCCGAGGGGCGCCAGCTCTTCGGCGACCTCAGCGTGGAGGACAACCTTCGAGTGGGCGCCTGGTTGGCGAAAGAGCGGGACTCTGCGGCGATCTACCGCCTGTTCCCTGAACTGGAGGAGCTGCGCAAGCGCCAGGCCGGCACCCTTTCAGGTGGGGAGCAGCAGATGGTGGCCATCGGCCGGGCGATCATGGGCCGGCCAGACCTCTTGATGGTGGATGAGCTCTCGCTGGGCCTGGCCCCCCTCGTGGTGCAGCGCCTGGCTGAACACCTGAGGGCATTGAACGAGGGCGGGACGGCCATCTTCCTAGTCGAGCAGAATGCCAGGCTCGCCCTCGACCTCTGTCCGCGGGGCTACGTCCTTGAGGCCGGACGGATCGTGCTCGCCGGTCCCTCCGTCGAGCTCGTCCAGAGTGCCGCGGTGAAGGCCGCCTACCTGGGCGGCGCCGCAGATTCCGAACCCGACGGCTCGACCGCGGGGGAGGGGGAGGAGCTGCACTGACCGACTTCTTGGAGTACCTGATCACCGGCCTCGCCACCGGGTGCGCCTTCGCGCTGGTGGCGACCGGCTTCGTGGCCATCCACCGGGTGACGAAAGTCGTCAACTTCGCACAGGGCGGCTTCGCCGTGATGGCGGGCTACATCACGTTCAGCGCTCTTCGCGCCGGCTTGCCCCACGGCGCCTCCGAGCTGCTCGCGGTGCTCGCCGCGACGGCCCTGGGAGCTCTGGTCGGCCTGGTCACCATCGGCCGTCGAGGGACGCCGGTCCTGGCCTCGCTCATCATCACCATCGGCATCGGGATCTTTCTGTACGCCGTCGAGGTCGCCATCTGGGGCGACTTGCCGCTGCAGTTCGACGGGGTGCCAGGGATCTTCGCCGTCGGCGGCCTCACCCTCCAGCGGCAGTACGTCTTGATCGTCCTCGCCACCCTCCTCGCCTTCGCCGGCCTCACCGCGTTCTTCGGTCGCTCCTACCTAGGCAAGGTCTTCACCGCCTGCGCCAGCAACCCGTATGCGGCGCGGTTGGCCGGCATCGACGTCACCAGGGTGGGAATCGCCGCCTTCGCCCTCGGCGGGGCATTTGGCGGGTTGGCCGGAGTGCTTTTGATGCCGCTGCGCTCGCTGACCTTCGATTCGGACATCGACCTGGCTGTCAACGGCTTTGCCGCGGCCATATTCGGAGGTCTCCAGCGACCGCTCACGGCACTGGTGGGCGGCCTGATTCTGGGCGTGGCGGAGGCCATGGTCGCCGGATACTCTCGAGCCTCGTACCAGAGAGCCGTCTCGCTGCTGCTGATCCTCGGGATCCTCATCTGGCAGGCCGCCCGCCGGCAGGAGCTAGAGTGAAGTCCCGGCTTTTCTCCAGGGCACCGATTGGCCCACTTCTGGTCGGCGGGCTCGGCCTCGCCCTGCCTCCCGTCCTGGACGGCGGCCAACAGACAATCTACGTCCTGTTCATGCTCTACGTGGTCATCACGGTCGGCCTCACGCTCCTGATGGGTCTCGCCGGCCAGGTGTCGCTGGGCCAGGCCGCTTTTTATGCGCTGGGCGCCTACACCGCCGGCCTCCTGGCCAAGCACGGAGTGCCGGCCCTTCTGGCGCTGGCCGCCGCACCTGCCGGCGCCGCGGCAGTCGCGGCTTTGATCGGTGTGCCCGTGCTCCGGCTACGCGGCCACTACCTGGCCTTCGCCACGCTCGCCTTCCAGCTCATCGTGCTGACAGCGCTGGCCGAGGCGAAGCCCGTCACAGGTGGCGACATAGGGCTCGGCGGGATTCCCCACCTCCTGCCCGTCCTCAACGCGGCTCAGGACAACGAGCTCGACCTCAACCAGCCGCTCTATTTCTGCTACGTGGGCTGGCTGGCCGTCGCGGCGGTCATCGTCCTCACCGGGAACCTGGTCAGGTCCCGGCCCGGCCGTGGACTCCGAGCGCTGGCGACGAGCGAGGCGGCCGCGGCAGCCTCGGGAGTCGCGGTTCCTGGCGAGAAGCTCAAGGTCTTTGCGATCTCCGCCGCCTACGCCGGGCTGGCGGGCGGCATCTACGCTTTCTTCCTGCAATACCTCTCGCCCGGCTCTTTCGGCATCCTTCTCTCGATCCAGTTCCTCGTGATGGCGACGGTCGGCGGCCTCGGCCTGGTTTGGGGAGCCGTCGCCGGCGCCGCCCTGATCACCCTCCTCGTACAGGTACTGCAGATGGTCGCGAGCCAGCCCGGTGTCCCGAAGACGGCACCGGCCATACTGAACTACGCGATCTACGGGATGGTCCTGGTGC
>JALZAW010000350.1 GCA_030948155.1 Candidatus Dormiibacterota bacterium
CTGACCTTCATCCCGACTTTCGCCGGGGGCATGTTCGAAGCGTTGATGGCGAACCTTGTGGTGCCTGAGACCTCCTGGGGCCCGCAGAGCTTCGGCCTGGCCGACCGTCGGGCGGCGCAGGTTCAGGTGAAGTACACGACGCAGGTGCTGCAATACCCGGTGTGGGGTATGTCTCCCTCCAGCACCGCTGACGACACCGGCAACTATGACGTATATGGGGTGCAGGGTTTGCGGTTCCCCTATTTCGGTGCTGGGGCTGACGCCAGGCACCCGAACCTGGGTCTCTCGCAATCCGAGTGTCGAGGCTGCACGACGGAGGATGTGGTCACGCCACACGCCTCCTTTATCGCGCTGGATGTCCTGCCCCAGCAGGCATACGGGAATATCCAGGCGCTGCGGAGGCTCTACCCGGACCTCTACCGACCCGACGGCGGCTTCTATGACGCTGTCAATCCGACCACCAAAGCGGTGGGACACCGCGATCTCGTGCTCGACCAGTCAATGATCATGGCCGCCCTTGACAACGCACTCAATCACCGAAAATTGCAGCGCCATTTCGCCGCCGATCCGGCCAGTGCCGCGGCGCACACGTATCTGTCCCTCGAGAAGCTGTCGATCGCTGGTTCCGGCAACAGCGAAAACGGCGTCGGCGACAGCACCGGGAACAACAACGGGTAGAGCAGACACCTGATCCCGCGATGACCATGGCCGCGCAGCAGGGCGTCTTGCGGGAATTCGGTCGCTGGCGACCGCCGGCGGTTGAGGCCTCGCGCCTCCTGCCGGGCCGGTCGGACCGGGCCGGCGTACCGTTCCCCGCGTCGTGAGACAGTCGGCGGAGGATCTGGCCTCACAGCTCAGGCGGCGGCGGCCGGCCGCCACCGGCTCTTCCGCCGTGCCGCCCCCCACCGACATCAGGGCTGAAGCCGGCCGGGGCCAGGTAACCCTTTACTGGGAACCGGTGCCGGGGGCGGCCGGCTACCTGATCCTGCGCGCCCAGCAGAGTGAGGGAGCCTTTGCGATTGTCGACCATGGCGGCGGCGACGTCCTCCCGGTGCCCGGCTGCGTCTACGCCGACACGACTGCCGGTGCAGGACAGCAGGCCTGGTACTCGGTGGCCGCGCTTGCCGTCCCCGATGGGGCGCCCGGCCCCCGCTCGGAGCCGGTCCAGGCTGAGCCGCCGGCCGCAGCGGCGGCGAAAGTCGAGGCGACTGTCAACGCAGGGGTGCCGATCGGGCCGCTGCGACGGCCCTGGCGGACCGTTGGCTCCGAGCACCTGAGCCTGCTGTTGCGGGGCGTCGACCAGCGCGGATTCGATGTCGGAGCAGAGCTGGCCCAGGCGTTCGCGATAGCTCGCAGTGAGCTGGGCGCCGAGCGCGTGCGTGCGCACGGCATCTTCCTGGACGAGCTCGGCGTCTACCGGAACGGGGCGCTTGATTTCACCGGCGTGGACCGCGTCTACGACAAGCTGCGCCAACTCGGCCTGCGCCCTCTCGTCGAGCTGAGCTTCATGCCGCGTGACCTGGCGGCGGATCCCTCAGCGACGATCTTCCACTACGGGGGCATCGTCTCGCCGCCGCGCGACTGGGCGGAGTGGCGCCGGCTCGTCGCCACTTTTGCCTCGCACCTGGTCGAGCGCTACGGCCTCGACGAGGTCGCCGAATGGGGGTTCGAGGTCTGGAACGAGCCCAACCTGGAGGCGTTCTGGGCGAGCGACCAGTCTGGCTACTTCCGGCTTTACGAAGAGTCGGCCAGGGCCCTGAAGTCGGTGAACTCCCGGCTCCTGGTGGGCGGCCCAGCCACTGCGGCCGCCGGCTGGATTCAGGACTTCGCCGAGTTTGCCGTCGGGCGCCGGCTGCCTGTCGACTTCCTCAGCACCCACACCTACGGCAACCTGCCGCTGGACGTCAGCGCTACCGCCGCCCGGGCCGGTCTTCCGGGCGTGCCCGCTTGGTGGACCGAGTGGGGCGTGTCGCCGCGCCACCTGGGGGAGGTCAACGACCTGCCCTTCGGAGCGCCTTTCGTTCTCAGCGGAATGGCCTCTGCCCTGGAACGCAGGGGATTTCTCGCCTACTGGGTGCTCTCCGACCACTTCGAGGAGCTGGGGCCGCCGGCGCGACTGCTCCACGGCGGCTTCGGGCTGCTCACGGTGGGCAACCTGCGCAAGCCGCGATTCTGGGCGCTCAGGATGCTGGAGCTGCTCGGCCCCGAGCGTGTGGCGGTGGAGCTCTCCGGCGATGGCGCCGGGTCCCTGGTTCAGGCGCTGGCCACGCGGAGCCCGGACGGTGGAATCGAGCTGCTGGTGTGGAACGGCACGCTCGACCAGTCGAAGCGCCACGGTGCCGAGGAGTTGACGCGCCTGGTCACAGTCCGGCTCGACGGTTTGCGGTCAGGAACCTATCTGCGCACACACCACCGGGTGGACTCCGACTGCTCCAATGTGATCGCCACCTGGAACCAGCTGGGTGCACCTGACTGGCCGGATGAAGCAGGCTGGCGCGCGCTTCGCGCCCGCGATCACCTGCAGGAACGGGAGGCTGCGGCACCGCTGGATGTGCGCTCTGGCAAGCTGACCCTGGAGCTGGATCTGCCCATGCCGGCGGCGTCGCTGATCCGGCTGAGGCCTGGCTAAGGCGGGGCGCTCGGGCCGGGCGAGACTATCCGGATGTCGGTCCTGGGCCTTCCCGAAACTCGCCGAGGGAGCTGTCTAACCTGGCGCCGGTCGCCACCGTTGGTGCAGTCGGTCTTCGCCCTGGCGGCGGATCAGCTCAAGGCGGGGTCGCGGCTCGGAGCGGGCACCTGGCGGCCGGCGGCTGCCGCGCTCGAACTGCACCGGCCAGTCAACGGCGAAGTCCTGCTCCGCAGCGGCGTGCAGTGTCCAGGCGGGGTCGTACAGGTGAGCTCGGGCCAGCGCGCAGAGGTCCGCCCGGCCGGCCAGGATGATGCTGTTCACGTCGTCGTAGCTGGAGATGGCGCCGACGGCTACGGTGGCGACACCGGTCTGGTTGCGGATCCGGTCGGCGAACGGCGTCTGGTAGCTGCGACCGAACGCCGGCCGCTCGTCGGGCGTCGTCTGGCCGGTGGAGACGTCCACCAGGTCCGCCCCCAGCTGGGCGAAGGTGCGGGCCACCTCGACCGACTCCGCCATCGAAAGCCCGCCGTCCGCCCAGTCGCTGGCGGAGACCCGCACGGACATCGGCTTGGGCTCCGGCCAGACGGCTCGGCTGGCGGCGAAGACCTCCAGCGGGTAGCGGAGCCGGTTCTCCAGCGAGCCACCGTACTCGTCCTGGCGGCGGTTCGTCAGCGGCGAGATGAAGCTGGCCAGCAGATAGCCGTGCGCGCAGTGCAGCTCCAGCAGGTCGAAGCCCGCCCTGGCCGCCATCTCAGTCGCGCTGACGAATTGCTCTCTCACCATGTCCATATCGGCCCGCGTCATCTCGCGCGGCACCTGGCTCTGCGGCAGGTACGGCAGCGGTGACGGCGCCATAAGCGACCAGTTGCCGCTCTCCAAT
>JALZAW010000351.1 GCA_030948155.1 Candidatus Dormiibacterota bacterium
GGACAGCGGGGAGTCAAAGGGTGAAGGACCGTCTCCTCGACGCATCCGGTTTCACGGATGAAGCACGTCGAGGAGTGTGAAGAGGCCGATGGCCTCCGTAAGGAGAAACACCCTGATGAAGCGAGTTCTAGCCACAGCAGCAGCAGCGTTTGGACTGCTCCTGCTGTCCGTCACAGTCGCAGAGGCGCACACCGCCACCGGAATCCACGCCGTCTGCACCCCAGCCACAGGCATCTACACAGTGACTGCAACGTGGACCTGGGAGGGTCACCCAACGCAGACCCTCAGTCGTACTGCCCAGCCCAACACGACAGTGACGCTGCTCTCACCACTCGGACATGACGCGCCACAGACGATCACCACAGGACCGCCCTGCCTGGTCCAGCCGACGCCTACCCCGACGCCCACTCCGACCCCAACGCCTACGCCGACCCCGATGCCTACGACCCCTCCGCAGGTCGGAACGCCACCGCCGGCGGCAGCGCCTCAGGCACCAGCACCCGCTCCGAAGTCGATCAATCGCCCGGATCCGAAGCCGGCAGTCCGACCTGCTGCACCCGCGCAGCCGGCTCCCATGCCCTTCTGCCCGGACGGACACGTTTTCACACCCGGTCAGAACTGCATCCAGTCAGGCGGTTTGGGCTAGCAGCCCTCCGTCACCTGAACCCACGAAGCCCCTTCGGCCTTTTGCCGGGGGGCTTCTCCGTGGGTGCTCAAGACGACGGCCTCTCGCTCTGCGGTGCTGGCTCCGGGTTTCGGCTAGTCAGCGCGTCCTACGGAGCCCAGCGAAAGGTTATCCGGCTGCTCCACTCCCGGCCCAGTGGCAATCACCGGGCTACCGGTTCCTCTTCCTTGACCCGGCTGGGCATCTGCCGGCCCGAGAGGTCTTGTTCGCCGTCGCGCACTTCCTCGTGGTATTCGGCGTCGGCGTTCACCTTCCAGGGATCGAGCTTGGTCACTCCCGCGATGTTCCGGGCGACGAGGAGCGCGGTGAGCATTGAGTGATCCTGATTGTTGTACTTGTGCATGCCGTTGCGGCCGCAGAGGTACAGGTTGGGCACGTTGGCGTCCAGCCACTGCCGGATCGTCGCCAGGTGGTCCAGGTAGACGTCGTCGTAGACGGGATACGCCTTTCTTTGCCTGACCACCGCGCCGTCGAAGATCTCATCGCGGTCACAGATGCCGAGTTGGGCGAGCTCCCGGGTGGCGAGGGCGATCAACTCCTCGTCCGAGCTGTCCCAGAGCTGATCGTTCTCGAAGCAGAAGTACTCCAGGCCCAGGCAGGTGGTGTCCTCGTCAGGCACCATCCAGCGGCTCCAGTTCTTGAAGTTCTGGATCCGGCCCACCACCACACCCGGCTCGTGGATGTAGACCCAATTGTCGGGGAAGAGATCGCGGCGGCGGATCATGAGGGCCACCGTCAGGTAGTCGCGGTAGGACAGTGCCTGCGCCGCCGCCAGCACCGCCTCCGGCGGCGCGGGATCCAGGTTCAGCACCAGCTCTCGCACCGGGAGGGAGGACACGAAGTCGCTGCCTTTGACCTCCCGCACGGCACCCCAGGCATCTCGGACCGCGACGCTGACCACCCTGCCATGCTCATGCCTGACGCGCTCGACGGTCTGGCCCATCTGGACTGGGTGGCCGTTGGCGGCCAGGAGATCGCGCACCTTTTCCCAGAGCTGGCCGGGACCAAGGCGCGGATAACGAAACTGGTCGATCAGAGTCTTGATGACCTCGCCTCGCTCCTTCGCCCGTCGCTGGGGGAGCAAGGCGTTCTTCAAGACCTGCGTCATGTCCAGCCCCTTGATGCGCTGTGACGCCCAGTCGGCGGAGAGTTCGCTGGTCGAGATGCCCCAAACCTTCTCGGTGTAAGTCTTGAAAAAGATTTGAAAGAGCCGCTCGCCGAACTGGTTGCGAACCCAGTCCTCCAGGTTCCGCGGCTCCTTGACGGGAGTCAGCTTGGCCCAGGCGTAGCTGGCCATGCAGCGCACGGTCTCAACCGGCCCGAGACTCAGCAGGGCGTTGGTTGCCTTCAGCGGATAGTCGAAGTACTTGCCTCGATAGTAGATCCTCGAGAGGCGGTTGCAGGTCAGCATCTCGTCGCCCAGGATCTCGCTCCAGAGATCCTCCACCTCCAGATTCTTGGAGAAGAAGCGGTGGCCGCCGATGTCGAAGCGATAGCCGTTGTGCTGGGCGGTGCGGGCGATGCCGCCCACGTACTCGGGGTCCTTCTCCAGAACAGTGGCGTCGATGCCATGCTTGCTCAGCTCATACGCAGTGGTGAGCCCGGCAGGGCCCGCCCCCATGACGACAGCGTGCGTGAAAGGGTTGTGGTTGTTCATTCTTGGGAGCAGTCGCGCGCCCTGGCAAAGGCGAGCGCAACTGCAAGTGCGTCGACGTCCGGCGCTGAGCCCCCAGGCTACCAAACAGCTGGCTGGGTAGAGTTCGACCAAGATTGGGATCGCAGGCACTCTTCGCCTCGCGCCGGCCTTGGCCCCTCTTGCTGCTCCTGGCCGGCTACTCCGCCCTCGCGGTCGCCTGGCTGGCGGCCAACCCGCCGGGCGCCGGTCCCGACGAGGATGCGCACTACGTGAGGGCTGCGGGCTTGAGCCAGGGCGAAGTGCTGGGTCAAAAGGTGCGGGTCCAGCGCTCCGCCGGCCAGCCGGCGGCGGGTCTCGCTTTCGCTGAGGCTGTGGATCGTACGTATTACGTGCCGGGGCAGCTGGCTCCTCCCGACTTTTCGAGCTGCTACCGCTTCCTACCCGGCCGGAGCGCCGCCTGCGCCGATCTGGGCCGGGCCGGCAACGCCGGCCGGCGGCTGACCTACGTGGGCGTCTATCCACCCTTCGCCTACGTGCAGGCCGCAGCACTGATGGCGCTGGCCGATCAGCCCGTGGAGGCGCTCTACCTGGGCAGGCTGGGGACAGCGCTACTCTGCTCGTTCCTGCTGCTTCTGACGGCGCTGACCCTCTGGCGGGGCCGTCGCAGCCTGCTCGTCCTGGCCGGGTTCCAACTGGCGATCACGCCAATGGTTCTCTTCCTCGCCACCACGCTGGCGCCGAGCGGAGTGGAGGTGGCGGCAAGTGCGTGCTTCTTCGCAGCGGGTCTGCGGATCGTGACGGGGCGCCGTCAACCGCTCAAGCTCGAGTGGACGGCACTTGCCCTCGGCGGCTTCTTCCTGGCCACCAGCCGTGCCTTGGGGCCCGGCTGGCTCATCGCTGACATCCTCGCCCTACTGGCGTTCGTGCCGAGCCTGAACTTGCGCCAGCGGCTGCTGCGCCCTGATCGGCCGGGCCGGCTGGCACTCGCCGCAGTGGCCGGCGGGCTGGCTCTGGCGCTCGCCTGGGGCGTCTGGATAAACGAGGGCGCAGGTCTCACGCTGGGTGAGGCCGCGAAGGGGATGGCCACGGCCTCCCAGCAGCTGCGCTGGCTGGCGCCGCAGCAGATCGGCGGCTTCGGCTGGCTCGACGTCACGCTGCCCGAGCCGTTGACGGGCCTCTGGCTTCTG
>JALZAW010000352.1 GCA_030948155.1 Candidatus Dormiibacterota bacterium
CCCGCTTTGTCCACGCATTTGTGCAGCCCTCCTGGCCTTCCCTTCCTGCAGCCTAGCTGGTTTCATGCCACCATGAGCGACCCTCCGCCAGGTCGCCACCGGGAGGGGGAAGAGTCCGGCGCCGGCGCCGCGTGGACTGACGAGCTCGTCTGGCTGGACGCCTTCGAAGTCGCTATTCGAAACCTTCTCGCCACCCGTTCGCACGTGCTGGAGCTCAGCCGGAGCTGGGATCGCTCGGCGCGGCTGGCGCCTCTCTCGGCGCCGCTGCTGGCCTGGCTCGGCGAGTGCGGAAATGACGAGATCGTGAAAGTCATCGGCGTCCTGCGGGCCGGGATCGAGGCCGAAGCAGGCCGGCTGCCCCCCGGGAGGGACCTCAGCTGACCTGGCCGGATTTCTGTCCTATACTCGACGAACCCGTTGGGCTGATTGCGAGAGCGGGAGTGGTGGCTGTTTAGACCTTACTGGCGAGTGCGGGGGACGATCAATTGCAGGGCAGCGGGCTGCCGAAGCGCCGCTCGGAATGGGTCGGCGATTGCGACAGTCTTGAGGCTGCCCAGCCCGCTCAGCTGGCAATAGGCTATTGTGGATTGCCAACCTACAAAAGGGGAGGATCCTGAGTCGGGATCCCTGTAGGGGTTAGGAGGAAGATGGGAAGAACGGTAGCCAGGCTGACTGCCTCGGTCGCACTGACCGGAGCTGCACTGCTCCTGCTCGCGCTACCCGCGCTGGCGCAGGGTGCGGAGATCGGAACCGCGATAGACCGCTTCACTGGCTGGATCCGTGGGATCCTCATCGCTCTCGGCATCCTCGTCTTCATCGTCGGCGCCGCACTCTTCATGATCGAAGGCACCACCGGAGGGCAGGAGCGGGGCAAGGGTCTGATGGTCGCCGCCGTGGTGGCTGTGATTCTCGGCTTTCTTGCCGGTCCGATCATCAACCTCGCCGCCAGCTTCGTGAGGTAAGGCTTGCGGCGAACCGCACCAGTCGCGCTGGCAATCGCGCTGATGCTCGCCTTCGCGGCAGCCACGCCGGCGCTCGCGGCCGTCGCCTCACCGTCGCCGTCTGTCTCGCCTTCTCCGAGCAACCAGCCGCAGCTGCCGTCGCTGCCCAGCCTCGATCCACAAAAGCTCATCTATCAAACCATCGCCGGGATCCTCTACAGCATGGACCGCCTGCTGATGACGGAGATGGAGAAGCTGTGGAATCCGATGGTGACAGGCACCGACGACCTCAACGGCAGCACCAACTTCGGCCAGGCGCTGGTCGTCGACAACAGCCACCTGCGCACCATGTGGGGCATCTCTCTGGGAATAGCGACGGGGTCCCTGCTGGTGCTGCTGTTCACGCTCAGCGTCGTGCTGTGGATGCTTCGCTCTGCTGTCGGTGTGCAGCACGACCTGGTCCGCAACCTGGTCTATTTCTTCGCGACCGTGATCCTGATGGCGGGCAGCTTCTTCCTGATCACGCAGCTGATCGCAGTCGACAACGCGCTGGTTTCGATGATCAGCGGCCGGGTCACGGTCGAGCTGCGCGCGCTGCCGGCCTACCAGAACCTGGGCCTCACGGACCCGACGACGATCCAGGCGGTGGATCAGCTGCTGCAGGCCATCTCGCTCTTCCTGGTCGCGCTCTTCATCGGCCTGGAGCTGATCTTCCTCTTCGTCATCTACTTCATCCGGCTGATCCTGATCTGGGTGCTGGTGGTGCTGGCGCCCTTCGTGCTGGCGGTCGGCATCCTGCCTGGTGCGCGGGGGATCGTCGTCTACTGGTCGCGGCTGCTGATCGTCGCCATCTTCCTGAAGTTCGTCAACGTGCTGGTCTTCATGACCTTCGTGCTGATGGGTGCGACGTCGGCGGCCGGCCTCTTCAACGAGCTGCTGGTGCTCACAATGCTGCTCTTCATGATCCTGATCCCCGGCCTCCTGTTGCGGGCCATGTTCGAGCCCCACCTGGCCATCGCGTCGGCGCAGGAGACCTGGAGCCGGACCACCCACTACGCTCCCCTGCGCGCCGCCGGCGGCCAGCTGCTCTCCAGGCTGCGCCGCACCTGACCGGCCTGCCAACTCCGGTGCGCGTCCTGGCCAACGAGTGGATCGTGCTCTCCGACGGCTGCCGGCTCGCGGCCCGGATCTGGCTGCCTGAGGACGCCGTCGAGCGGCCGGTGCCGGCCATCCTCGAGTACATCCCGTACCGCAAGAACGACGCGACCGCGGCGCGTGACGCCGCCATGCATCCCTACTTCGCCGAGCACGGCTACGCGGCGGTCCGCGTCGACATTAGAGGGAGCGGCGACTCCGACGGCATCCTCCGCGACGAGTACCTGCCGCAGGAGCAGCTGGACGGCCTGGAGGTCCTCCGCAGGCTGGCGTCGCAGCCCTGGTGCACCGGCCGGGTGGGCATGATCGGCAAGTCCTGGGGCGGCTTCAACGTCCTCCAGATCGCGGCGCACGATCCTCCCGAGCTCGGCGCGGTCATCAGCGTGGCGTCGACCGACGATCGCTACGCGGACGACGTGCACTACATGGGAGGCTGCCTGCTGGCCTGGGACATGCTGTCCTGGGCGAGCACGATGCTGGCCTACAACGCCCGGCCGCCCGATCCCGACGTCGTGGGGGAGAGCTGGCGCGCGATGTGGCTCGACCGGCTCGAGAACACGCCGCCTTTCGTGGAGAGCTGGCTGGCGCACCAGCGCCGCGACGAGTACTGGAAGCAGGGCTCGATATGCGAGGACTACGCGGCCGTCAGGTGCCCCGTGTACATGGCGGGTGGCTGGGCGGACGCCTACCGCAACGCCATCCTCCGATTCCTGGCAACGGCTCCCGGGCCGCGCAAGGGTCTCATCGGCCCCTGGGGCCATCTCTACCCTCACCAGGGATCGCCAGGACCGGCGATCGGCTTCCTGCGGGAGGCGGTGCGCTGGTGGGATCGCTGGCTCAAGGGCATCGAGAACGGGATCACGGAGGAACCGCAGCTTCGCGTCTGGATGCAGGAGGCGGTCGAGCCCCGGGCCGCCTACGCCCACCGCGACGGTCGCTGGCTGGCCTCGCCGAGCTGGCCCGCTCCAGGCGTGGCGCCGCGCCGTCTCTGGCTCGGCGAAGGAGCGCTCGAGGCGTCCGCCGAGCCGCCATCGCAGGAGCGCCAGGACTGGCGCGGCAGCCTGCTGGTCGGAAGCGCGGCAGGGACGTGGTGTCCCTGGGGCGGAGAGACGGACTTTCCGACCGACCAGCGGGTTGAGGACGGGCTCTCGCTGGCCTTCACGTCCTCACCGCTGGAGGATCGGGTCGAGATCCTGGGATCTCCCGTTCTCCATGTCGAGCTTGCGGCTGACCGGCCGGTGGCGATGGTGGCCGTGCGTCTGTGCGATGTGTGGCCGGACGGCCGCTCCACGCTCATAACGCGGGGTCTGCTGAACTTGACGCACCGCGAGAGCCACGAGCAGCCGTCCCTGCTGGAGCCGGGCCGCCGCTACCGGGTGCACGTGCACTTGAACGCAATCGCCTACGCGG
>JALZAW010000353.1 GCA_030948155.1 Candidatus Dormiibacterota bacterium
GCTCCCGATCTATCCCTAACCCACTCCGCCCACGGTTCCCACCAGCTCCCGACGTGGCGCGTGGACGAGGCGAGCCAGGCTTCCGGGTCGGGCCCTGGGGGGCCGCCAGTGTGATAGCTCGCCTTGGGATTGCCAGGCGGATTTACGAGGCTGGCGATATGGCCGGCGCTGGACTGGACGAACGTCGAGGGCGAGTCGAACAGCTGAGTAGTTCGATAGCAGCCTTTCCACGGTGTCAGGTGGTCGTTTACGGCGCCCGTCACGAAGATCGGGGTGGTGATCCTGGAGAGATCGATCGGCGATCCCAGGACGGTCATAGCGCCCGGGCGACACATCGTGTTGTTGGCGAAGATGTCGAGGAACTGCTCGTGCAGTGCCGCGGGTAGGTTGGTCCCGTCTGCATTCCAGGACAGGATGTCGAAGGCGGGCGGCTTCTCGCCCATCAGGTAGTTGTTCACCCAGTAGCTGAAAACGAGGTCGTCCGGCCGCATCCAGGTGAAGACGCCTCCCATCTCCTTCGCGCTGATGACGCCCTTCCGGCGGGAGTTGCCTCTTGCGAGATTCAGCACCGCACGGGACGAGAAGGCCCCGATGGGTGCAGGGATGCTGAAGTCCAGGAGCGTCACGGCGTAAGACATGGAGTGCACGCGCGGGTCGCGCCTTTCGGCGAGGTGGTTGAGGACCGCGGTCGAGATGAGGCCGCCTGCGCAGAAGCCGATGACGTTGACGTCCTCTGACCCGGTCACCTCGCGAACCGAGTCGATCGCATCCAGGATCCTCGACGCATAGGCGTCCATGTCCCAGGAGCCATGCTGCGCGGTCGGGTTCCGCCAGCTCAGCATGAACGTCTGCAGCTCCTGACCAAGCGAGTATTCAACAAAGCTGCGGCCGGGCTTGAGGTCCAGGAAATAGAAACGCCCGATCGGCGGCGGCACCACGAGGAGAGGCCGAGAGCGGACCTTGGCCGTGGTCGGCTGGTATTGGATGAGCTCCGCCAGGTCGTCCCGGCTGATCACCGAGCCTGGCGAGACGGCGAGGTCGCGGCCGACTGCAAAGGCGGTCCGATCCGCCTGGGACGGCATTCCCCCGTTGTGCCGCAGATCATCCAGCCAGTTCAGGAAACCGCGCCCCAGGCTCAGGCCCGCGGTGTCGAAGGCGCGCTTGAGCGCGGCGGGGTTGCTCCACACCGCGTTTGTCGGCGCGAGGGCGCTGACCAGGATGCTCGTCGCGAACCGTGCCCGCTCCACGGTCGGCCAGTCCACGTCCGCCGTCTGGAGGTCGTTGGTCACTTGGCCCATTCCGGCGGCCCAGGCGAGATAGAACTGGGCGAGCCGGCGGTAGAACGGGTTCAAGGTCCAAGCCGGGTCCGCGAACCGGCGGTCGCCGCCCGCCGGCGCCACCTTCGAACGGCCGCCTACGATCCGGGCAGCCTCGAAGCCGAGCTTGGCGGTTTCTCGCGCCACCGACCGTCCCTGGCCGACGACCCTGACAAGCCCGCCGAAAAGCGATCCTGCGGAAGGAATCGCGACCGCATCCGCCCCGGCCAGGGCGTCGGCGGCCTCCTCAGCCTGGGAGTCAGGTGCGGGAGCCGCGACCTTTCTTTGAGCGCTGGCAGGCCTCCGGCTCCGAGCCGGCTGCGACCGGCGACGCTGCGCGGGCGGCGCCTCGGCGGCTTTGCCATCTCGCGATTCGGAGGCGGCGGTGGCGGCGCTCATGGAGTGCCTCCTGAGCTTAGCTGGAACGGCTGCATCTAGATGATCGCCTGCTCTGTGTAGAGGCCGAAGACGTCGACCATCGCGCCCATGATCTCGCCCTCGGTGGCGTAGGCGCGCACCGCGTCCAGGATGTAGGGCATCAGGTTTTCGTGGGGCGCGCCGGCCGCCTTGCGCAGCTGCTCGATCGCCTTCGAGCAGCGGGCCTGGTCTCGTTTTCGTCGCACCTCACGCACCCGCGCGACCTGCTCCTGCTCCAGCTGGGGGCTGACGCGCAGGATCTCCAGGTCGTCCTCCTGGGCGCTTACGAACCTGTTCACCCCCACCATCACCCGCTCCCCCTGCTCCAGCTCCTGCTGGTAGCGGAAGGAGGCGTCCGCGATCTCCTTCTGCAGGTAGCCCAGCTCGATGCAGGCGACCACGCCCCCGCGCTCCTCGATCTCCTCGAAGTACGCCTCTGCAGCGGACTCCATCCGATCCGTCAGGTTTTCCACGAAGTAGGACCCACCCAGCGGGTCGACCGTATTCGCCACCCCCGTCTCAAAGGCCAGCATCTGCTGCGTGCGCAGCGCGATACGGGCGTTCTTGTCGGTGGGCAATGCCAGCACCTCGTCCATGGCGTTGGTGTGCAGGGACTGGGTGCCCCCATCACCGCCGCGATAGCCTCCACCGCCGTCCGCGCGATGTTCAGCTCCGGCTGCTGCGCGGTCAGGGAGACCCCTGCCGTCTGCGTGTGGAAGCGCAGCTTCCAGCTCCGCTCCTCCCGGGCCCCATAGCGCTCGCGCATGTGGCGAGCCCAGATCCGGCGTGCCGCCCGGAACTTGGCGATCTCCTCGAAGAAGTCGATGTGGGCGTCGAAGAAGAAGGACAGCCGGGGCGCGAATGCGTCCACGAGCAGTCCCCGCTCGAGGCAGGCCTCCACGTAAGCGAACCCGTCGGCCAGGGTGAAGGCCAGCTCCTGGACCGCGGTCGAGCCAGCCTCCCGGATGTGGTAACCCGAGATCGAGACCGGGTTGTAGCGCGGCACCTCGGCCGTGCAGTACTCGATCGAGTCGACCACCAGCCGCATTGAGGGACCCGGCGGGAAGATGAACTCCTTCTGGGCGATGAACTCCTTGAGGATGTCGTTCTGGACCGTACCTTCGACCTTGGCGAAGGGCACCCCCTGCTTCTCCGCCACTGCCAGGTACATGCAGAGCAGGATCGCCGCCGGGGAGTTGATCGTCATCGAGGTCGAGACCTGGCCCAAGGGGATCGCCTCGAAGAGCGTCTCCATGTCGGCCAGCGAGTCGATGGCCACGCCGCAGTGGCCGATCTCGCCCCGACTGGTGGGCGCATCGGAGTCCTGACCCATCAGGGTCGGCATGTCGAAGGCCACCGAAAGCCCGGTCTGCCCGTTCTGCAGGAGGTAGTGGTAGCGCCGGTTGGTCTCGGCCGCCGTGGCGAAGCCGCTGAACTGGCGCATTGTCCAGAGCCGCCCCCGGTAACCGGATTCGTGGATCCCGCGTGTGTACGGGAACTCCGCCGGCTTTTGCTCGACATCAGCGCGAAGGTCGGCCGACGTGTAGAGGGGGCTGATCTCGATTCCCGAGATAGTCGAGCTCGCGACACCATCCTCGCGCACGCGCGCGTCCTTACTCTCCTTGTCGCCGTCTCCACCGCGGGCTGCGCCCATGCCCATACCCATGGTGTAAATTCTAGGACGTCCGATATTAGGACGTGCAGCTAATTTGAAGCCTCCGGAGCACAGACTTGAAGGTGAGCCCCGCACCCATCAATGCCCTCGCTTTCGAC
>JALZAW010000354.1 GCA_030948155.1 Candidatus Dormiibacterota bacterium
GATAGAGCGCCAGGTCGATGTGCTGGAGGAGGGTGGTGAAGTGGTTCAGGAGACGCGCGGCTGGTCTGAGGCGCAGCAGCGAACCTTCGGCCAGCGCTCGAAGGAGGAGGCGCACGACTACCGCTACTTCCCCGAGCCCGACCTGCCGCCGCTCCACCTGGACAGCGGTTGGGTGAGCCAGCTTCGCCAAGCGCTGCCGGAGCTGCCGGCCCGCAAGCGGGAGCGCTTCCGCAGCCAGTACAAGCTCTCTGACTCTGATGCCAGGCTGTTCGTGGAAGATCCCCATCGCTCACGCCTGCTGGAGGAGACAGTGGCCGCGGGGGCCGAGGCCAGGATCACTGCCAACTGGATCATCGCCGCCGAGCCGAAGCTCGGTTCGGCTCACCTGGCGGATCTGCTGCGGCTGATCGAACAGGGTGTCATCAACCGGGATCAGGGTCGCCAGGTTCAGGGCGAGGCGGAGGCTCGCGGGCGGCCTCCTCAGGAGGTGGTCCAAGCGCTGGGCCTGGCCCAGGTGAGCGACGAGGCAGCGCTGGCAGGCGTCATCGACGAAGTCATCGCGGCGCAACCAAAAGCGGCCGCCGACTTCAGGGCGGGCAAGCAGCAGGCGGTGGGCGCCCTGCTGGGCGCCGTCAAGCAGGCAACGGGTGGCACCGCCAATCTCAAGGTCGCCAGCCGCCTGCTCAGGGAGAGATTGTCGCAGTGAGAGCCGCGCTGCGTACCTCTCTTGCATGTCGATCCGGTTGAGGGATGACGCTCACGACTCAGACGGCGCCATCGCGGAGGCCCTGCAGCGGGGAGACGTCGCCGGCCTGGAGCGCCTCTACGACCGTTACGGCACGCTTGCGTATTCAGTCGCCATGCGTGTCCTGGGCGACCACGGCCGGTCGGAGGACGTCGTGCAAGAGTGCTTCCTGAAGCTCTGGAACAGCTCCTCCCGGTTCGACATCAACCGCGGCTCGCTGCGCACCTGGCTGATCACCTCAGTTCGCAACCGTTCCATCGACCACCTCCGAGGCCGGGCCGCCCACGAGCGGCAGGAGCGGGAGATTCCGTTCGACGCCGAGGCGGCCGGCGAGGGCTCGAATCCGTTGCGAGACGTCGTGCAGGGGATGGAGCGGGAGCTGATCCAGGAGGCACTGCAGCGGCTGCCTCAGGAGCAGCGGCAGGCGGTGGAACTGGCTTTCTACCACGGCTACACGCAAAAGGAGATTGCCGAGAGCGTCAACGTGCCGCTGAGCACCGTCAAAGGCAGGATGCGACTTGCCTTGGAGAAGCTTCATTCGTATCTCCAGGGCAGAGGCCTTATCTATGACTCCTAATCACGACAGCCTGGAAGAGATGGTCGCCGCCTACACCCTCGGCGCCCTGGAGCCGGAGGAGCAGGAGTCGGTCAGGGCGCACATCGAGGCCTGTGCCAGCTGCCGGCAGCTGCTGAACCGGCTTTCGACGGCAGCGGCGACGATCCCACTGGCGGTGGCCGAAGTGCGGCCACCCAGCCGGCTCCGGGCCCAGATTCTGAGCGCTGCAGCGGCTACCTCGCCCGGCGAGCGGGCCGAACGCGGGCCGTCTCGCGTGCTGCCTCTCAAGCGCCCACGCACCGGACGGAGATCCTTTCAGCCACGCTGGCAGTGGCCGTCCTGGGCGTCCAACGCGGCAGTGGCCGTGTTGGCGGTGGGGCTTCTCGGGTTGGGAGCATGGAACGTGAACCTCCAGCAACAGCTCAGTCGGCCGCCCACCTCGCATCAGATCCTCGGCCAGGGCGAAATGGCCGGTTCCCAGGCGACGGTTACAACGGTTTCGCAGGACCGGCTGGCGCTGGTCTCCTTCGAGAAGATGCCCCAGGCGCCCGAGGGCAAGGTGTACGAGCTCTGGCTCATCGGCGACGACGGCCGGCCCGCGCCGGCAGGTGTCTTCACACCTGATCAGCGGGGCACCTACACGCTGGTCGTCAACCGGGATGTGCGCGGCGTGCGGAAGGTGGCAGTGACGGTCGAAGCCGGCCCCGACGGCACCTCGGCTCCCACGCAGACATCGCAGCTGGCCGGCTCGATCAGCTAGCAGTCGCCAATCGCTGAGGCAGCAGCCGGCCGCGGTCTAGGCTGAGGCTCCTGCAGGATCATTCCCGAGTGGCAGTGAGACTCAATCGACTCAAGGCGGCAGTCCTTGCATTCTTCGCCTTGGCGTGGGTAAGCGTCATCGCGATCTTCGCAGTCAAGCCAGAGATCCTGGACGCCCGCCTGCAGGTCAATGCAGGCAACCGGCGGCTGGCCGACGTGGTCTTCCTGGCGGCGCTGACACTCTTCCTTGCGGTGCTGTGGGCAGGCGTGGTGCGGGGCTGGCGGTGGTTGTTCTGGCTGGTGCTGGTCGCCTTCACGGCCGGTATCCTTCGGGTTCCGGCCTCTGCCCTCGAGCTCGCCAACGCCCTGCCGCCCGAGGGGCCGGCCTGGTACTTGATGCTCCAGGCCGCGATTGGAATGGTCCAGTTCGCGATTGGACTCGCGATGATCGTCGGCTATCGGCGAGCCGGCGTTTGGGCTGCCGGTCAGCGCCCTCCCGGCTGACACCACCTCTTCCCATGTGACGTCTGCAGGCTCAGGGACGCGCTTCGGGGCCGCATGGAGCCGACCCCGCCACGGGCTATTTGGAGGTGTTTGAAAAGGTATCCGTCCTGCCTGTCTTGGCGATCGGCTGGGACGTATCGAAGAACGCCTTGTGGTGGTCCCGGACGCGCTCGGGCAGTCGTAGTCGCCAAAGGAACAGGCCGCCGGCTTTGGGTGCGGTCGTGTAGTCGAACGAGCCGCTGGTACTGAGCCGGGTTTCCCCGCCGGGGGCACTGCTGGCCGGCTGGTGCTGTCACTGCAGGCTGCGTGGCAGTGTGCGATAAGGGCTTCGTCAGCCGGGGCTGTGGTGGCATCCGTCAGAGCATCTAACGATGACAGAATTCGTGCTGCCGCCAGCGCGAGTTCGAAACTCCTAGACGTTTGAAACCAGCTGCCGACTCGCTGGCTGCTCGATGGACCGTCTACCCTGCAGTTTTTTCCACCGACGACCACTCCGTAGGCTGATCGAGTGCGTGATCTGCCCGGCGATCTGCACGTGCACACCCAGTTCTCTTGGGATGCGGCGCGAGGCGACATGGAGGCGACCTGCAGGGAGGCTGTGAAAGTCGGCTTACGCGCCGTCGCGTTCACCGAGCACGCCGACTTCGCCTTCGGGATCCACGCCGGCATGCGGCCGCTCGATGTGCAGGCGTACCTGGCCGAGATCGAGCGCTGCCGATCGCTCTTTCCCGAGCTCCGCATCCTGAGTGGGGTCGAACTCGGGGAGCCGCACAGGCATGCCAAGGATGCGGCAGGGGTTCTGGCAGCCGGGCAGCTGGATCGAGTCTTGGGCTCGGTCCACTGCTTTTCCTGGCGAGGCCGCGAGATGGATGCCTCGCAGATGAATCAGCTGCCCCCGGCCGAGGCGCCTGCGACCGTTCGCGCTTATCT
>JALZAW010000355.1 GCA_030948155.1 Candidatus Dormiibacterota bacterium
GCGGAGGTCAGGTCGCGCATCTGTATCTCTCGGTCGAGCTCCGGTGCGCGGAACACGGGATCGCCTGCCCCGATTCTGGTGGGGGCGTGGCGGTAGCCGGTCAAGACCACGTTCCCTGGCTCCGGCATGGCGTCGACCCTCAGTACGTGAGCGCTCGCATCGATCCACAACCTGTGAGCGCCTCGCCTGAAGACCTCGAATCGCCGGAGTGCGCCACTCACTGTCCGGATGGCAGCGGCATTGTCCTGAGCCAGGGTCTCTAGCTGGTCAAGGATCGTGATGGGGTCCGGGCGGCGGAGATCGCCCACGGCCCGCCGCTCCTCCATGTCAGCCCGCTGCTGACGTAGCCACTCCTCGAAGCGCTTCCGCTCGTCTGGTCCCATCACCGCTCCTCGCAACCTCCCCTGTCCGGATGGCGACCGCGAGTAGCACACCAACGAGGTCCCGGGCGGTCTATGGCCGGTTTCCGGCGTACTGAGGTCGGGCGAGCTCGCCTACCCGGCGGCCGATTCCGCGCCGTCGAGCTTGACACTGAACAGCAACCCGCCCCACGTGGCGCCCGCCGGCGGGGCGCCGAGCGGCGCCGCGAGCCAGTGCTGCTCGATGCTGGTCGTGTTGGCACCCGGGGCCAGCGCGGCGGCGAGGCCGTGGACACCGAACGCGTGCCGCCCGCCGGGAAGGACGGCATCGCGCCCGCGACCTTGAACTTGAGGCCGCGGCTGAGCCCATTGAACATGACAGGGTCCAGTCGATCCTTAAGCGTTGTTTGCTGGCCACTTGCTATCGGGACCCCTGTCAGGCGAGAGCGGGACAAAGTGCGGGAGGCTACGCGGCGAGCTCCTGGCCCTCCGCCCAGTGCCTGAAGGCGGGGTACCGGCGCTGGAACACGCCGGCCAGATCATCGTTGAGCACCCGCGTGCGGACCTGGAGCAGGAGATGGGCACCTTGCGGCGTCCACCGCATCTGCTGCTTCTTCACCATCCGCTTGCTCACGACCTGGTTCACCGTCGACTCGACGAAGGCGTTTGAGATCGCCTCTCCCTGGCGATAGCGCTCTCCGGAGTTGGGGATCCAGGTGGCGTTGGCGCGGATGTAGCCGCCAAACTCGCTCACCGCTTTCAGCAGCTTCCGCCGCTCTGGACCAGCTTCCTCGATGTCGAGGTCGATCTCCAGGCCCTCGACCACTTGGAGGGCGCGGAAGACGTTGCCTGCCAGAGAAACCTCTTCAGCCGCTCCAGCTCCCTCGCCACCTCGGCCGCGAGCTCCGAGGCTGCGGCCCTGCCCAGACCCTTGGCCATCTGGCCCATGACCGTCAATCGCATCGTGATGTGGAACCAGTCGATCAGGTGCTCCGCCTGGGGATTCAGGTAGAGGGGAAGCTCGCGCACGTCATCACCGCCGTCGGTCAGGAAGGTGACCTGCTG
Source organism: Candidatus Dormiibacterota bacterium (assembly GCA_030948155.1). GTDB lineage: Bacteria > Chloroflexota > Dormibacteria > Dormibacterales > Dormibacteraceae > Dormiibacter. The sequence continues at coordinate 1,425 of JALZAW010000355.1, forward strand.
ATTCGGCTGCATCCCCTGCGACTTCAGCGTCTCGAAGAGACGGCGCTTCGGCTTGGGGTCGTAGGTCTGGACGAAGCCGAAGCACCTGGCCGGCCCCTGGGTCGGCATACTCTTGCCGGCGATCACCTCGAACCAGCCCTCGCGCCTGGAGCGCTGGCGGCAGGCGTGCACATAGCCGCCATCGGGGCCGACGGTCAGCGGCAGGTCGGGCCGCGGTAGCTCGTCCCAGTCTCGCTGGCAGCCCTCGATGAACATCGCCTGCTCAGGCCCCAGCTCGTCTTCCAGCCGCTGCGCCGTCGCCTGGACCTGGCGCCGCAGCGTCGTCGCGTGGAGGGGGCGTCCGAGCGGCAGCACCTCAGCCAGCAACCTGGCGCTGAGCCCATAGGAGGCCAGGCCGGCGAACTTAGCCTCCAGGTAACGCAGTTCGGGTGTGGTTCGCTCGGGTAAGACCGCCGCCAATGGGCTGAAGGTCCGGCTCGGTTGTGGCTGGCAGTGGCAGTGCAGCCAGCGCGGGCTGCCCACGCGCAGCCTCCCGAACAGGGTGCGCAGGACGATGCCGTCGACATCCTTGTGGCGCCGCGGCCGGCCGCAGTGCGGACATGGCACCTGCTGGGCCAGGCAGCTACGGACCTGTTCCTCGATCACCACTTCCTGAATCTGCCGCAGCAGCTCCTTGGCCTCAGCCAGCTGCAGGCCGAGCGTGTCAATCTCCAGGGCACCCCGCTGCAGCTCCCTCACCTCGTGCACGGCCGCTGGACCGCCGCCGTCGGGTTCGATGACCACCTGCACTCGGACCCTCATTGCCGTCCTCCCTGCTCCAGCGCCGGCCAGCTCAGCCAACCTTCGGTTGACGGTCCGGCGGTCGAAACCATCCCGCCATCCTGCCCCTCCCCACCTCATCTGGGCTCCGCCTCCCGCGCTTTGTCCCGCTCTCCTCGGTGCAGGGTTTCGCCTCGGGCTTCCTTCCGACCCCGCCTCGCGACGACGCCGTTGCCTCCGGCTCGGAGCTAGCACCACCTCTTCCTCCAGAGGACTTTCACCTCCTAGTAACTGCCCATGCCGGGCGTACCTCATGGGCGCGGCCGTGCCGCAGCTCCGGGCCGACGGGTTCGCGATCGATGACGCGGCTCGCCCATCTCGGACCGACGATGACCGAGCACCTGAACGTCCACGGCCGGTACCGGTTCGACCTCGATGGCCCACCGAAGGGCCTGCGTCCCGTGCCCCCACGCCCCTCAACTCCCACTGCTGAGAGGTAGCGGATTTCGACGAGCGACGCAGCGTGGAAACCGGCACCAGCGGCACCCGGCGAGCCCGCGCTGTTCGTCGGGTTACCACGCCGGGAGGATGACGCCCGGAGCCGTCGACCTCGTGATGCGCAGTCTCGGAGCCGACACCGGGGTCCGCCTATCGGCCCACGTCGGGGAGCAGCCGACATAAGGGCAAAAATAGGAATTAGGGGCGGAGGCTAGGCAGTCGCTTGCTGCCCAACGCCCTTCTCTGTGGTGGCGGCGAATGCCAGGACCAGCTCTCCATCGAAGGGCTCAGGGGTGTTCGGCGTCAGGATGTAGTCGCCGAAGCGTTTGATGTGCCGGGTTTGGTAGGGGCTCAGAACTGCCAGGTCGGTCCTCACGCATCACCGTGTAGCCCTCTCGGATCAGCTGCCGGACCGCCCGGGTCAGGTCGATCACGTTCTGGATGGCCACGGTGGCGACTAGGTCGTTGTACTTGCCGTAGGCGCTGTTGTTGGAACGAAACTGCAGCAGCGGCAGCAGCATGCGCCGGTAATGGGCCGAGTACGACGACCTCAGTACCGTGCGCACCCGTTGGCGGAACGCCGCCTGGTTGGCCCTGGCCTCGCGCACCAGGGCGCGCAAGGTGCCCTCGCCCACCACCGGGTAGAGGGCCCGGCGCACCGTTTCGTCCGGATGGTCGACGGCAGCCTCGGCGAGCTTGAAGAAGATGCCCGCCTTCCCTCGGATGCGCTTCGGGTCGCTCATCAGCTCGCCGCAGGGGAAGCTGCAGGGCCTGAGCGGTTCGGCGGCCTGAGC
>JALZAW010000040.1 GCA_030948155.1 Candidatus Dormiibacterota bacterium
CCCATCAACCTGGTTTACTCCCAGCGCAACCGTTCAGCCTGCGTGCGCATCCCGGCTTACTCGCAGAGTCCCAAGGCCAAGCGGCTGGAGTTCCGCTCGCCCGACCCCAGCGCCAACCCCTATCTCGCCTTCGCCGCCATGCTGATGGCGGGATTGGATGGCATCCAGCACAAGCTGGAGCCGCCCGCCCCCGTCGACAAGGACATCTACGAGCTCGAAGGCCAGGAGAAGGCGGCGATCGCCAACGTGCCTGGCTCGCTGGGTGAGGCGCTGAACGCCCTGGAGGCGGATCATGAGTTCCTGCTCCAGGGTGACGTGTTCACCGCGGATTTGATCGAGAGCTGGCTTGAGTACAAGCGCAAGCGCGAGGTTGACCAGGTGGCGCTTCGGCCGCATCCCTGGGAGTTTTTTCTGTACCACGATGCCTAGCCGGTAGCCGGCCAGCTGGGGCAGAAGCCCCGGTCCTCCCTCGAGGGCCGGGGCTCTTCTGCTATCAGGCGGTCTTGGCCAGTCTCCCCGCCACCTGATCTGCGGCCGCCAGCACATCATCGATGTCCGCGTCGGTCAGGCAGGTCGGAAGGGCGGCCATCAACCGCGGCGCGAACATGACTCCCTTGTTCATCATGGCAAGGAAGAACTCGCGGCTCAGCTCCTTGTCGGACGCCGCCAGCGAGCGGTAGTCGCGGACCGGGCGGCTGCTGAAGTGGATGTTGAGCAGGGAGCCCGCACAGTTGACCTGAGCGGCGAGATCGTGGCTGTCGAAGGTCTGCTGGAGCCCCGATCGCAGCCTCTCACCCTTCCGCTCCAGCTCGGCGAAGACCGGCTCAGTGAGCTCTCGCATCCCGGCCAGCCCGGCTGCCATGCCAAGCGGATTGCCGTTGTAGGTGCCGCCCTGCGGGAGTGAGCGGTGGCGCCTGGGATCGAGCAGGGCCATCACGTCGGCCCGGCCGCCGAAGGCTGCCACCGGCAATCCGCCCCCGATGATCTTGCCCATGGTCGTCAGATCCGGGCTCACGCCGTAGCGCGCCTGGGCGCCCCCATAGGCGACCCGAATCGAGATGATCTCGTCGAAGATCAGCAGGAGCCCGTGGCGGCTGGTCACCTCGCGCAGACCTTCCAGAAAGCCTGGCTCCGGCGCTATGACGCCGCCGGCGCCGATGATGGGCTCGACGATGACGGCCGCCAGCTCGGCGGCGTGCCGGGTCACGATGGCGGCGGCCGCTGCCGCATCGTTGAATGGCAGGACGACAGTCTCGGCCAGCGCGGCGGCGGGAGTGCCAATCGAGTCAGCGACTGGGTGCGGCTCAGTGGCCGGGCCGGCCACTGTCGGATCGGGGTGGGTGGAGACCTCGGCAAAGTCGTGGGTCCCGTGGTAGCCGCCCTCGCAGCGGGCAGTCTTCGGCCGGCCTGTGAAGGCCCGGGCCAACCGCAGGGCGAACATGGTCGCCTCGGTGCCTGAGCTGCAGAAGCGGATGCGCTCGACGGAGGGGACGCGATCACACAGCAGCGCCGCCAGCTCGATCTCCAGCGGATTGGTGGCGGCAAAGCCAGTCCCTCGCGCCGCCTGCTCCCGGATCGCCCCCACGATGGCTGGATGGGCGTGGCCCAGGATCATCGAGGAGTAGTTGCAGATCAGGTCCAGTCGCTCGACGCCGTCCACGTCCCACACGCGCGCACCGTGGCCGCGTTCGATGTAGATCGGATACGGGTCGACGTAGGTGGTGGTCCGCGTCGTTCCGCCCGGCATGAGCTGGCGGGCGCGCTCGGCCAGCTCGCGGGATCGGGGGCTCCGTCGCCTGTACTCGACCTCCGCCTCAGTCATAGGCTCAAGCATGGCAGGCCGGCGTGAGCCAGCGTTCGCGGCGTCAGATGGGCGGCTCGACGCCGTCAGGCGACAAGCTCGCCGGACAGTTGCCTGCCGTGCCCGCGTGGACTTACGATTCCGGGAAATGGCGTTCGAGGGCTGGAAGGGTGACTTCGTCGGCTTCTTTCGCGGGCTGGAGCTTGACAACTCCAAACGCTACTTCGAGGCACATCGCGAGCATTACGAGCGCGAGGTGCGCAAGCCGATGGAGGAGCTGGCTGGCGAGCTAACACCCCTCCTCGGTCCGGCCAAGATCTTCCGGATCAACCGCGACCTTCGCTTTTCAGCAGACAAGTCGCCTTACAAGACCAACCTCGCGGCCGTCGTCGGCCCCCTCTACATCCACCTCGACGCCCGCGTCTTCTTCCTCGCAGCTGGTGCGCACATGCCGAGCGGCGCGTGGCTGACGCGGTATCGGCAGGCGGTCGCCGGAGAGGCAGGCGCGGATCTCGCCCGGCGCGTGAGGAAGATGCGCGCCGCCGGCCTCGAGGTGGGTGGCAATGAGCTCAAGACGGCACCGCGCGGCCACGCCGCCGACCACCCCCGCATCGAACTGCTGCGCTGGCGCGAGGTCGGGGTCGGCAAGCGGTTCCCGCTCGAACCCTGGATCGCGACGCCGGCAGTGAAGGACCGCGTGATCGAGACGTGGGAGACGATGCGACCGCTGGCCGATTGGCTGTCGGACCACGTGCCCCAGTTGTAGCGCGAGACCCAACTCGTCTTCACCAGGCTAGCGCGAAACCAGCACCCCGCCTCAGGCGCCCAGCATCGCGTGTGCGCGCAGAGCGATGGCCACCGCCACGCGGGTTTCCGGGTCGCTCAGGGAAAGCCCCGTCAACCTCTCGATTCGCTCGACGCGGTAGTTGATGGAGTTGATGTGGATGCCGAGGGCGCGGGCGGCGGCCCGGCGAACCCAACGGGCGGCTGCCAGAGCTTCCAGCGTCTCCAGGAGCGGCGTGTCGCGTGACTCGGCGTAGGTGAGCAAGGACCCCAACACATCGCTGACGAAGCCGCGCAGGGCCTCTGGTGACTGGACCTCCAGCAGTAGCCGGAAAGCACCCAGGGACCTGTAGGTGGTCACCTGACTTCGCGCGCCCGCGCGCCGCGTCAGCCGCAGGGCCTGGCGCGCCTCCACGTGAGAGCGAGCCAGCTCGGAGACGGAGCCGGCGAGGTTGCCGACGCCGGCCGATACAGTGACCGGTTTCAGCACCGGGGCCGCCGCGGCCCGAAGGTGCTCGGCCAACTTCTCAGCGGACTGGAGGTCCGGCGCCTGTTCGCCCGGCGCCAGGACGACGGCTCCTGTCGAGCGCACCATTGCCAGGCCGCCCACAAGACGCCGCTTGAGGACCTCTCCGAGCGCGGCATCCAGGCGATCCTGCCGGGCCGGGTCGTTGCGGCCGGAATCGACTGCCTGATCGTCAGGCTCGATTACGATCACCCAAGCGCTGTGGGGAAGCCGGTGGCCCAGGCGCTCCGCCTGAGCGGCCAGCCGCTCCATCTCATCCTCAGCGAGTCCTCCAGCCAGCACCTCCTCGACCAGATCGCCGCGCAGCCGCCTCTCAACCTCGGCCGCGGCGCGCTCCTTGGCCAGCTCCAGGGCCAGGACCGTGGAACCGTGCTCGAGCGCGCGCCGGCGTCCCTCCTCGTCGAGCACCTGCTCAGGCACCGCGACAGCGAGGAGGCCCAATAAATCGGCGCCTGCACGCACGGGGACCACGTCCAGGGGCCGCGAAGGGCGTCCGGAGCGGATTCGGAACTCGCGAGCGCCAGAACTCAACTGGCTCACTGGCACGGAGAGCCGGCCGGGAAGCCCGTCGCTGCTATCGCCTGCGCCCCTGACCCGGAAGCCGCCCAAAGAGTAGAGGGCGGCGCGCCCGCTGGCCAGCGCCCCCACCGCTTCCAGGATGGCGGTGATCCCGGCGCCCTCCAGCGAGAGTCGGGTAAAGCGCTCATGCACATCATGGGAGAGCTGAATCTCGCGCAGCTGCTCCTCCAGTCGCCGCTGCAGTTCGCTCCGCTCCAAGATGCCGGCGACCTGGCCGGCGATGGCCTGCAGGAAGTCGACGTCCGGGGCTGTGAAATCCCTACGCTCGACTGATTGCACGTTCAGGACGCCGACCAGGCGCGGACCTGACTCGATAGGAACCGAGAGCATGGAGTGGAAGCGCTCCTCGTCGAGCCCGGGCACCCATTTCCAGTGCGCGTCCTTCGCCACCTCGGCGACCAGCCTCGGCCGGCGGCTCTGCGCGACCCAGCCGGTGATGCCCTCGCCCAGCGGCAGGATCGAGCGCCCGATCATGCGCTCGTTCAGACCGTTGGTGGCTGTCAGGATCAGCTCGCGGCCTGACTGCGAGAGAAGGTAGAGAGTGCAGACGTCGGTGCCCACGGCCGAGGTGGTTTCGCGGATGATGAGCGAGAGCAGCTCATCCGAGTTGACAGTCGCCGCGGCCTGGCGCGACAACCGCTGCAGGAACCCCAGCTCCCGCAGGGCAGAGTCAACCTCGGGTCGGGGGGGGCCCGTCTGCCTCTGGCTGAACCGGGGCATGGCTACATGTTGACCTTCTCCGGCCGTTGCCGGTCGCTATGGGGCCCGCCGCGGGTCGGACGCTGGTGCCCGAGGCAGGACTCGAACCTGCGGCCAACCGCTTAGGAGGCGGTTGCTCTATCCCCTGAGCTACTCGGGCTCATTCAGAGCGGCTCGCACTAGGACTGAGAAGTCTGAAGGCTACCGGTTTCAGCCGGCGGCGCCAACACCCGCCGGGGACCTGCTTTTGAGAGCTCGGAACCGATGATTGAGCCCGCGCTGTTGGGAAGTGAGAGGATCTTGAGATGAGGCTCGCAATCGTGTCCGACATCCATGGCAACCTGGCCGCACTGGACGCGGTGATCGCCGACCTCGAGCGCCAGTCACCCGACCTCGTGGTGCACGGCGGCGACCTCGCCCTCAACGGGCCCCGCCCCGCCGAGGTGATCGACAGAGTCCGTGCCCTCGGCTGGCCAGGGGTCGTCGGCAACACCGACCAGGCGTTCTGGGGGCTGCCACCATCGCTGCCCGCGAGCTCACTCGTGGCCTTCGAGCACATGGTGGCCGCTTCCAACGCGATGATGGGGGAAGAACGGGTCGCGTGGCTTCGCAGCATCCCCTTGGAATGGCGGTTGGACGCCGAGGTCGCCCTCGTCCACGCAGTTCCAGGCGACACCTGGCAAGGCGTGATGCCCGACGCACCCGACGAGGAACTCCTCCGCTTCTACGCTCCACTCGGCGCCAGCCTGGCCGTCTACTGTCATATTCACCGGCCGTACATCCGGCGGCTGTCGGGGCTGGCGGTGGCCAACGCCGGCAGCGTGGGGCTCCCCTACGATGGCGACCCGCGCAGTTCCTACCTCATCATCGAAGACGGCGAGCCGAGAATCCGCCGGGTGGAGTATGACCTCGATCGGCACCTCGCGGATCTGAAGACGTCGGGTTACCCGACTGCGCGCTGGCTCGCCCAGCAGGCCCGGACCGCCAAGGGTGGGTTCCCGAAGCTGGACTGAGCAGGCCGGCCGGCCCTTCGCCTAGACCAGGACTCTGCAGGGGCGGCGTGGGCCGCGCTACCTTAGAGGCGTGGCCGAAACCTATGAGCTTGGACCGACCGATGGCCGGCTGACGATTCGCTCCTTTCGCGAGGGAGTCGCTGCGCGGGTGGGCCACGACCTCGTCATCGAGGTGACGCGCTGGAGCGCGATTGCTTCTGTCGATCAGTCCCAGCCGGCCAATTCCAGTCTGACCTTCAAGGCGGATCTGCGATCACTGGAGGTCCGTGAGGGCACGGGCGGCGCCAAGGCGCTGACCGACAAGGACCGCCGGGACATCAAGGGAAACGTGGACAAGCTGCTTCAGGTGGATAGGTTCCCCGAAGTGAACTTCACCTCTCGTCGGGTGGCCGAACAGGCCGGAGCTGGTTATGCGGTGGAGGGTGATTTCGAGCTGGCCGGTAACCGGCGACCGCTGAGGCTGGAGCTGACTGCGCAATCCGGGGGTCGGTTTCGCGCCCATGGCACGCTGGTTCAGAGCGAGTGGGGCATCAAGCCGTACAGGGGGTTCATGGGCGCCCTGAAGGTGAGGGACGCCCTCGAGTTGGAGGGCGAGGTCCGGCTGCCGGAGCGCTGAGGCGATCAGGCAGCGCATTCAGGTGAGCGCGGCCTCCCAACGAGTGCTGACCGGGTGGCTGCGGAGCTCGTAGGCTGCGCTGATGGTGGGCGGTTCCCCACTCTGCACGGTTGTGAGTGAGTTCTCTAGAGGGCTGATCGACCGCTCGGGTTACGGGAGCGAGAATTTCGCCCAAGGGTACGATCGCCATCGTCTTTCTCCGCCGAGGGCCCTCCTCAAGATCCTGACACTTGTCGCGGAGGTCGAGCGGCCGCGCCTCTTAGTTGATCTCGGTGCCGGCACCGGCCTCTCGACGCGCGTCTGGGCAGAGCATGCCGAGCGGATAGTCGGGGTCGAGGCTAACGCGCGGATGCTCGAGTGGGCGGAGCGGGTAACGCGGGAGCCGAACGTCCGCTACGTGGAGGCATTCGCGAGCGACACAGGCCTCCGTGCCGGGTCAGCCGACATCGTCACCTGCGCGCAGGCCTTCCACTGGATGGAGCCGACCAGCGTCCTCAGGGAGGCCTCGCGGATCCTCCGCAGCGGCGGGGTGTTCGCTGCCTACGACTACGACGTGCCTCCGGCCATCCACCCCGAGATCGATCCTGCCTTTGCTGGCCACTTCGCCGCGCGGCGCCGAGCGCGGGAGCGACTCGGGCTTGAGGCGGGCTCCGCCACCTGGCCGAAGGAGCAGCACCTGGAGCGGATCCGGGAAAGCGGGCATTTTCGCTTCACTCGCGAGATTATCTGCCACGGCTTCGAGGAGGTTGACGCGGCGCGCGTCGTCGGCTTGGCCGAGAGCCTGGGCGGACCACGCACCATATTCGGCAGTGAGGCGCCGGAGGTCGAGGAAACGTTTGTCCGCTTGCGCGAGACTGTCCAGCGCGTCCTCGCTGACCGTTCCTCGCCGATGGTTGTCAGCTACCGGATTCGGCTTGGCGTCAAGTAGTCCGGGCCGGCATTACTAGCGGCGCTGTGGCGGCTCTGTCGGCTTGGGTTGTGAATAACGCTCGTACTGCAGCCTGAACAATTCGATCACTCCGGCTGCGTCTTGGGCCCTGGTCATCCAACAGCTGACCCAACCGGTTTCAGGCAGCACGTGGTGAGGAGTTGCGCGACCGGCGGCGATCACCTCGTCGTGAAGCTTGCGGGGCAGCGGCAGGTCGGCCAGGCGGTCGCCGTGCACGTGGCCCAATTCTTTCCGGCCATAGCGATATTCCGTTCCGCCGAACCGATGCGGGACTGCCTCGACGCCTGCCCAGGACGTGACCGACTGCTTGATCAGATCACCAGCTCCGCTCATTCTTGCTCGTCTTTTCACAACTCATCGAAAGGCAGTTCTACTCCCTCGGGCCGGCAACCAGGGCAGGGACTGCACGGCGGCAAGATCACCGGCAGCGCGGGCTGAACCTGCCATCGCCTTGCGAGACCGCTTATTCGCTTTCGTGTTGTAAAGAAGCGGCGGTTTTCCGTTGTTCAGCGAACATCCGTTTGGTAGAATACAGACATGGAAGGGCCGCTCTGCAACGACCCGGCGGACGAGCCGGAGGCGCTGTTTTCCTGGCTGCCCGGTGCCTGTGCGGCGGACGCACGCTCACCACCTGCAGCACTGGGCGCAGGGCGGCCGCACCGATCTCAGCAACCTGGTCTCGCTCCGCGGCTTCCATCACCGGCGGCTGCATGAGGGCGCCTACACGATCCGGCAGGCGCGGGATGCAAGCCTCAGCTTTGCGGCGAGATGCGGCAGGCCGATCCGAGCCCAGTCACAACGGCTGGATGCGCCAGCGCCGGAGCGCCCCATTTGCGAGGGCTGCATCAGGGCCAGGCTCTGACCATAACTGCGGGGACAGCGGGCGCCCGCTCAGGCGGCGAACGCTGCGACCTCGATCACACGCTCTTCGTCCTGTGCACCAACGCCGAGTACCGGGAGCGCCAGGCCGGCCCCTCACCCTGACTGGTTCCCGCAAGGGATGGGCTGTGTTCGATGTGATCCCCGTCCGGCGCCTGCCGCCCGAGAATTTATGGCCGACACCTCGGCGCCGCGGCGTCCCGCGATGGGCGGGTCACCTTCACCGTAAGGGCCTGGGAGCCCGACATGAGGCCCTGGACGGTCGGCAACGACTCCCCGCGCTGACCGATCGCGCAGTATGGTGTACGCGGGGCTCGCGCGACGCCCACAGGGATGCCTGCTCCGCAGCATGACGTCGGCGAGAATCGTCCGTGCCGGATTGGAGGGCGCTGATGTCGGATCAGGCGAACAAGCGGCGAGTACGAGACGCGTACGAGGCCTTCAGCCGGCGCGACCTGGGACCATTCATGGATGCCATCGCAGACGACGTCGACTGGATCGATCCGCTTCCCCCAGATCATCCTGTGGGCGGCGTGTTCCGCGGCAAGAATGAGGTTGCTCGCTACTTTGCGGAACTTGGTAAGCTCGCGACCTTCAAGGCGTTTGATGTCGTTGACATCGTGGCCGAGGGCGACACAGTTGTAGCATTCTTGCACCTAGAGACCACGATGCGACACAACGGGCGCGACTTCGTTGGGGACTCCGCACACGTGTGGACGTTTGCCGACGGTGTCGCAATCCGCTACCGAATCTTTGCCGACACAGCCCGCATCATGGCCGCGTATCGCGGCGACTGAATATCGTAGGAATCGCACGTATCCTGCGCCGGGCGGCTGGTTTCCTGGCTATTCCAAGGGCTCGAAATGCTGCTCTATAAGCCCACCGGTACTGTTCACCCGAATGCGGCTGTCGTGATCGACGGTCACACCCGGCTTGAACGTGGTGATCTTGACGCCATCCGCCGGATGTTCAGTGCTGACATCATTTGGCACGAGTCCGGAGTCGTGCCGCCCGCTCGAGGCTATGTTGGCGTCGAGGATGTCATGGAATATTGGAAAGCATACTTCGGTGCTGCTGGCGCTGGTTTTCAGCAGGACATCGTCTCGATAATGGCAAACGACGAATATGCGACGAGCATTGTACAGATGCGCGGATCAAAGAGTTCGCTTTCATTCACCGGTACGGCGGTCGACGTCATGCGGATGGAAGCCGGTCTCATCGTTGAGTTCTGGCGCTACTACGACAATTTCGAGCTGGCTCGCGCGTTCTTTTCGGCGCCGTCGTAGCCAAGGTTGACACTACATTGGCGCGCCGAATGCGCAGCGTGCCGATAGCGAGATGCGGACTCAACCCGATACTGTGATAAACAGGTGGTGTCGGCGTGAGGCTTGTTAGCTTCCAGCATTGGGGCAAAGCTTTGCGATGCCTACGTTCGCGATCGGAGTCTTCCCCTAGAGCGGGATGTTGCCGTGCTTTCGGGCCGGGCGGTCGACCTTCTTGCGCAGGCACAGCTTCAGCGCGTTGATCAGCTCCCGGCGAGTCTCGCGCGGCTCGATCACGTCGTCCACATAGCCCCGTTCCGCCGCCACATAGGGGTTGGCGAAGCGCGCGGTGTACTGCGTCACCAGCTCCGCCCGCAGCGGTGCCGGGTCGGACTCAGCGGCCAGCTCCCGACGGTAGATGATGTTCACTGCCGCTTCCGGCCCCATCACGGCGATCTCCGCCGACGGCCAGGCCAGGTTCAGGTCGGCGCCCATCTGCTTGGGCGACATGACGCAGTAGGCGCCCCCGTAGTCCTTGCGGGTGATCACCGTCAGCTTGGGCACAGTGGCCTCGGCATACGCATAGAGCAGCTTGGCGCCGTGGCGAATGATGCCCTCGTGCTCCTGCGCAGTGCCGGGCAGGTAGCCGGGTACGTCCACCAGCGACACGAGAGGGATGTTGAAGGCGTCGCAGAAGCGGATGAAACGGGCTGCTTTGATCGACGCCTTGATGTCGATAGCTCCCGCCATCACCTTGGGCTGGTTGCCGACCAGGCCCACCGTGTGGCCGCCGAGCCGGCCCAGACCCACCACTATGTTCTGGGCGAAGAACGGTTGCACCTCCAAAAACTGACGGTCGTCCAGCAGCCGCCCGATCAGCTCCCGCATGTCGTAGGGCAGATTGGGGCTGTCAGGAACCAGCGTCTGCAGCTCCGGATCGGCCCGCTCCGGGTCATCGTCGGTTGGGACATGGGGCGGCGGCTCGCCGTTCCAGGCAGGCAGGTAGCTGAGCAGCTGGCGGACACCCGCCCAGCATTCTTGCTCTGTCTCCGCCAGAAAGTGGCCCACTCCTGAGAGCGTGTTGTGGACGTCGCCGCCGCCCAGCTGGTCGAAGGTGACCTCCTCGCCAGTCGTCACCCTGACCACCTCCGGCCCTGTGATGAACATGTAGCCAGAGCCGTCCACTATGTAGATGAAGTCAGTGATGGCCGGGGAGTAAACGGCGCCACCGGTGCAGGGCCCGGCGATAACGCTCAGCTGCGGGATGACACCCGAGGACTGGACGTTGCGGAAGAAGATGTCGGCGTAGCCGGCCAGCGCCACCACCCCCTCCTGGATGCGCGCGCCGCCGGAGTCGTTGATGCCGATGATCGGGACCCGGTTGCGAAGCGCCAGCTCCTGCACCTTCACTATCTTCTCGGCGGTCACCTCGCCGAGAGAGCCGCCCAGCACTGTGGGGTCGTAGGCGTAGACGCAAACCTGGCGACCGTCGATGGAGCCGAAGCCGGTTACCACGCCATCGCCTGGCACCCGCTTCGACTCCATGCCGAAGCCGGTCGCCCGGTTGGTGGCGAACATGTCCAGCTCGACAAAACTGTCGCGGTCGAGCAGGGCCGTGATGCGATCGCGGGCGTCGGGCTTGCCCTGCTTCCGCCGCTTGCGCGCCGCCTCGGTCTCCTGGTGGAGCACCTGATAGCGGCGGTTGCGGTACTGGTTGATCTTCTGCTCGCTAGCGCTGGCCGGCCGCACCTCCGGCGCGGGAGTCGCGTCCTGCTTACGCCGGATCCGGCGGACAGGACTGAGCTGCGGCTTCCGCTGATCCATCGCTGACCAATGGTAGGCCCGCACGCGCCGGTCGCTGAGCGAATAGGGTAAAGCCCTTGGCCAACAGACTTTGAGGAGGGAAGACATGCCCATCAATGACGAAGTTCGCTTTACCTGGATCGGCCACGGCACCTGGCTCGCGCGCAGCGCCCGGGGCAAGCAGCTCCTGCTCGACGCCTGGGTGACCACCAACCCGGTTGCCCCGGAGCACCTGAAGAAGATCGACAGCCTGGATCTCATGCTCATCACACACGGCCACGGCGACCACACAGCTGACGCTGTCGAGATCGGCAAGGCGACGCACGCCAAGCTGATCGGCATGCCGGAAACCGTCGGCGTGCTGGCCGGCCTTGGCTTCCCGGGCAGCGACAACATAGGCATGAACAAGGGCGGCACTGTCGACATCGACGGCATCAAGATCACCATGGTCGACGCCCGTCACTCCGGGGGTATTGAGGCGGGCGAGCAGAAGGCCTACGGTGGCGACCCGGCCGGTTATGTCATCGAGTTCGAGAACGGCTTCACCATCTACTTCGCCGGCGACACCGACGTCTTCCTGGACATGAAGCTGTTCAGCGAGCTGCACCGACTCGACGCAGCCTTCCTGCCCATCGGCGGCCACTACACGATGGATCCCAAGAGGGCGGCCAAGGCTGTCGAGCTGCTGGGCGTCAAGACGGTAGTGCCAATGCACTTCGCCACGTTCCCATTGCTGACGGGGCGCCCGGCCCAGCTCCAGGAGCTTGTCGGCCCCGGGGTCAAGGTGCTGGACATACAGCCGGGCGCCGAGGTCTGAACTCAGCTCGGCCGGGACGCAACCCTGCCGAGCTGTAACGTTGGCTGCAACGGCTCATGCCAGCCAGCTTCAGGTACTCGCGGTGGGACGGCAGCCAGCTCTTCGAGGAGCTCGACCCCGAGCGGACCCTGGACGCTCTGGCCGACGACCTGATGAACTACGGCGACCTCAATGCCGCGCTCCAGCGCCTGAACCGGTGGGGCAATCAGGACTTGGCCGGCCTGGAGAAGCTGCTCCAGGATCTGCAGCAGAAGCGCGAGGAGGAGCTGGCGCGGTACGACCTGGACACAGCCGTCGACGCCATCCGCGAGCAACTCCAGCAGGTGGTCGACCAGGAGCGAGCGGGCATCGAGCGCAAGCTTGCCGAGGCGCCGCATGAGCGTCGCCGGCTGCTGGAGCGCATGGCCAAGCAGCGCCGGGACAAGCTCGCCCGATTGCCCGACGACCTGGGCGGCCGCGTCAAGGCCCTGCGCAACTACGAGTTCATGGACGAGGGCGCCCGAGACGCGTTCGAGAAGCTGGTCGGCCAGCTTCAGCAGCAGGTGATGAACCAGAT
>JALZAW010000356.1 GCA_030948155.1 Candidatus Dormiibacterota bacterium
GCCAGAGCGCGCGCGAACTGGGCCGCGTACAGCCCCGCGTAGGCTCCGCCGGCAGCGATCAAGTCCGTGTGCGTGCCCTGCTCGACGATCCGGCCCGCTTCCATCACCAGGATCAGGTCGGCGTCGCGGATCGTGGACAACCGATGCGCGATGACGAAGCTGGTCCGGCCCTGCCGCAGTGACCGCATTCCACGCTGGATCAGGACCTCGGTACGTGTGTCGACAGAGCTCGTGGCCTCATCCAGAATGAGGATCGCGGGCTCGGCCAAGAAGGCGCGGGCGATCGTGATGAGCTGTTTCTCGCCCGCGCTGACGTTCGAACCCTCTTCGTCGATCACTGTGTCGTACCCGTCCGGCAGAGTTCGCACGAAGCGGTCGACATGCGTCGCCCGGGCCGCTGCCACCACCTGCTCGCGGGTGGCCGCGTCGGCACCGTAGGCGATGTTGTCGGCTATCGTGCCCTTGAACAGCCACGTATCCTGCAGCACCATTCCCGTGGCCTCCCGGAGCGTCTCGCGCTCCATCGTCGAGATGTCGACTCCGTCCAGGCAGATGCGGCCGCCCGACACCTCGTAGAAGCGCATGAGGAGGTTCACCAACGTGGTCTTGCCGGCGCCTGTATGCCCCACGATGGCGACCGTCTGGCCGGGATTGACCGCCAGCGAGAGGTCGTCGATGAGGGGCACGTCCGGCGCGTAGCGGAAGCTCACGCGCTCGAACTCGACGCGGCCCCTGATCACCGCCGGCTGGGCGGGCCGCACGGGGTCGGGCTCCTGCTCCTCCGCGTCCAGCAAAGCGAAGACCCGCTCTGCTGACGCGACGCCCGACTGCAGCAGGTTGGCCATGCTCGCCACCTGAGTGACCGGCTGTGTGAACTGCCTCGAGTACTGGATGAAGGCCTGCACGTCGCCGAGCGACAGCGCCCCCGCGGCCACCCGCAGCGCCCCCACCACGGCCACCAGGACGTAGTTGACGTTGCCGACGAACATCATGGCGGGCTGGATGATCCCGGAGATGAACTGCGCCCGGAAGCTGGCATCGAAGAGCGTGTCGTTCAGCCCGTCGAAGGTTCGCGCCGCCTGCTCCTGGCGGCCGAAGACCTTGACCAGCGCGTGTCCTGTGAACATCTCCTCGATTTGCGCGTTGAGTCGCCCGGTCGTGGTCCACTGCTTGACGAACTGGGGCTGCGCCCGCTTGCCCACGGCCGCCGCGACCACCACCGACAGTGGCACCGTCAGCAGCGCGATCAGGGCCAGCAGTGGCGAGATCACGATCATGATCGCCAGCACGCCGATGATGGTCAGCAACGACGTGATGATCTGGCTGAGAGTCTGCTGCAGGGTCTGGGCCAGGTTGTCCATGTCGTTGGTGACCCGGCTCAGGAGCTCGCCCCGAGGCTGCCGGTCGAAGTAGCTGAGAGGCAGCCGGGCCAGCTTGGCCTCGGCCTCCGCCCGTAGACGGAAAAGGCTGCGCTGCACCACCTCGGTCGTCAGGCGGCCCTGCAGGTACCCGAAGCCTGCCGCGACGACGTAGATGGCGAGCACCAGCAGGAGCACCTGGGCCACCTGGGTGAAGTCGATGCCGTGGCCCGGCGTGAAATTGACACCATTCAGCAGGTCGGCGACATTGCCTTTGCCCGCACGGCGCAGACCCGCCACAACCTCTGCTTTGGTGCCTCCGGCCGGCAGTTGGCGGCCGATGACGCCGGCAAAGATCAGGTCGGTGGCGTGGCCGAGGATGCGCGGACCGAGCACGGACAGCGCGACGCTCGTGACCCCTGAGAGCACGGCGCAGGCGATGATCACCCTCTCCGGCCGGAGGGTCCGCAGCATCCGCAAGCCCGAGCCGCGAAAGTCCAGCGAGCGCTCGGTCGGCATGCCCCCGCCCATCCACCGGGCCATCCCCGTCCCCGGCCCCGGAGCCCGCGCCGGTGTCGCCCGCTCCCCGGGCCCCGGAACGGGCCCCTGTACCGACCCTGAAACCGCCCCCGGATGCGCGTCAGAGACCGGCCGAGAAGTGGGCTCGGGGCTCAGAGCCCCGGAGGTCCGATCCGGCCGCCTGCCCCCGTTGCGGCTGCTCAAGCCGCCTCCTGCTCGGTTAGCTGGGACAGGACGATCTCGCGGTAGGTCTCGTTGCCCTCCATCAGCTCTCGGTGGGTGCCCACGCCCACCACCCGTCCAGCTTCCAGCACGACGATCCGGTCGGCGTTGCGGATGGTGCTCACCCGCTGGGCCACGATCACAACCGTTGCCTGCCCCGTCTCGCGCGCGAGGGCGGCGCGGAGGTCCGCGTCGGTGGCGTAGTCGAGAGCGGAAAACGAGTCGTCGAAGAGATAGATCTCGGGCCTGTGAACCAGGGCCCTGGCGATGGCCAGCCGCTGGCGCTGGCCGCCGGAGACGTTGGTCCCGCCCTGCGCGATGCGGGCCTCGAGCCCGCCCGGCATCGCCTCCACGAAGTCGCGCGCCTGGGCGATCTCGAGCGCATGCCAGATCTCTTCGTCCGTCGCGTCCTCCTTCCCGTAGCGCAGGTTGGAGGCCACCGTGCCGGCGAACAGATACGGCTTCTGCGGCACCAGGCCGATGATCCTGGCCAGCAGTGCCGGCTCCACGCGGCGCACGTCGACGCCGTCCACCAGAACGCCGCCGCCCGTGGCGTCGAAAAGGCGCGGCACCAGGTTCAGGAGCGTCGTCTTGCCGCTGCCGGTGCTCCCGATCACCGCCGTGATCTCGCCCGGCCGCGCGACCAGGTCCACGCCGTGGAGGACTGGCGCCTCGGCCCCCGGGTACCGGAACTCCACGTCCCGCAGCTCCAGGTGCCCGTTCACCGCGGTGACCTCGACCGGATCCGTCGGGGGCACGACGCTGGACTCCGTGTCCAGCAGCTCTTCGATGCGCTCGGCACTGACCTCCGCGCGCGGCACCAGGACGAACATGAAGGTCGCCATCATCACTGCCATCAGGATCTGGACGAGGTAGCTCAGGAAGGCCGTGAGGGAGCCGATCTGCAGCTCGCCGCTGTCGATCAGGTGGCCGCCGAACCAGAGCACGGCCACGCTGGACACGTTCACCACGAGCAGCACGAGCGGGAACATCATCGCCATCAGCCGGCCGACCCCCAGCTGCACGTCGAAGAGCTCGTGGTTGGCGACGCCGAACCGCTCCCGCTCCCGGTCGTCACGCACAAACGCCCGGATGACGCGGACCCCCGTGATCTGCTCCCGCAGCACCTGGTTGATGCCATCGATTCGAACCTGCATCAGCCGGAACAGCGGCCGCATGCGGGTGATGATCAAACCCACGATCACCGCCAGCAGCGGGACGATGATAAGCAGCAGCGACGACAGGCGCACGTTCAGGCGGAGGGCCATGATGATGCCGCCGATGCACATGATCGGCGCGGAGACCATCAGCGTGAACGTCATCAGGGCCAGCATCTGGACCTGCTGCACGTCGTTCGTGCCCCGTGTGATC
>JALZAW010000357.1 GCA_030948155.1 Candidatus Dormiibacterota bacterium
GGCCAAGGGGAACCACGGCCAGCAAAACACGCTCCGGACTCAGGGCCGGCATGCGCGTGCCTCAGGCGCTGGACCGTGTGCGCCAAGTGGCGAAACGGGACAAGGAGATGAAGTTCACGGCGCTCCTGCACCACATCACGGTCGAAAGCCTCGGGCAGGCCTATCTGGGGCTGCGGCCTCAGGCAGCGCCAGGGGTGGACGGCCCACGTGGGAGGCTTACGGGCAGGATCTGGAGGCGAATCTCGAGGGCCTGCACCGGCGGCTGCACAGCGGGGCGTATCGGGCGAAGCCATCGCGCAGGGCATACATCCCGAAGGCGGACGGGCGGCAGCGGCCGCTCGGCATCGCCAGCCTGGAGGACAAGATCGCCCAACGCGCCGTCATCGGGGTGCTGAACTGCATCTACGAGGCGGACTTCCTCGGCTTCTCGTACGGGTTTCGGCCCGGGCGCAGCCAGCACGATGCGCTGGACGCGCTCGCGGTGGGGATCGGAAGCAAGAAGGTGAACTGGGTGCTCGACGCCGATGTGGCGGACTTCTTCACCCGACTTGATCACTCGTGGCTGAGGAGGTTTCTCGAGCATCGCATAGCGGACAGGCGGGTCCTGCGGCTCATCCGGAAGTGGTTGAGGGCAGGAATCATCGAGGACGGGACCTGGGCGGCGTGCGACGAAGGGGCACCGCAGGGGGCAGCGGCATCACCGCTGCTCGCCAATGCGTACCTGCACTACGTCCTGGACCAGTGGGCCGACTGGTGGCGGCGCCGCCATGCGCACGGGGACATGATCATCGTGCGTTACGCGGACGACTTCATCGCCGGCTTCGAGCATCGGGAGGACGCCGAGCGGTTCCTGGTGGACCTGAGCGAGCGCCTCGCCAAGTTTGCCTTGGAGCTGAAGTCCGAGAAGACGCGAGTGATCGAGTTCGGGCGGCACGCCGCCCGCAAGCGACAGGAGCGAGGCCTCGGACGGCCGGAGACATTCGACTTTCTGGGCTTTACGCATGTCTGCGGCAGGGCCAGAAGCGGGAGCTTCGCGCTGAGGCGATTCACGATCAAGAAGCGGATGCGGGCCAAGCTGAGGGAAGTCAAGAACGAGCTCAGGCGCTGGCGGCATCTGCCCATCCCGGAGCAGGGGCGCTGGCTGGGCAGCGTGGTGCGTGGGCACCTCGCCTACTTTGCCGTGCCAGGGAACACCGACGCGATCAGGGCCTTTCGGACACAGATCACCCGAAGCTGGTACCAGGCGCTATGCCGCCGCAGCCAGCGCAGGCGCATGAACTGGGAACGGATGAGCCGCCTCGCCAGCCGGTGGCTCCCTTCCGCGCGAACGCTTCATCCCTATCCCAACGTGCGCTTCAACGCTCGTACCCGAGGCAGGAACCCAGTGCGGTAGTGCCGCACGCTGGGGTCTGTGCGGGGGGCTGGCCGCAAGGCCAGTCCCTACCGCAACTCACCTATCCCCGCCTGCTACGCTTCATGCGGAACAAATGTTCGAGATAGGAAGATTGTGAGCCCGCTTCGAGATCCGCTCGGCTTCGATGGCTCAGCCAACCGGACGGCGGAAGCAGGCAGCTCCTGCTCCGGCGGCTGCTGCCCGGTTTCGCCCTTTGGTGGAGCTGGCGGCAGAGGAGGCGATCAGCGCCAAGGCCGGGCCGCGCTCAACCTAAGCAAGAGGACCGAGCCGAGCACCAAAAGCAGGACGGGCAATGAGCAGCACGCCGATGCCAGCGGCCCAGCGGGAAAAACGATATAGGGCCTGGCCAGCTCGGACTCGCTCTCGAGTCCCCCTTTGCCGGAGGGGTGACGGCTGCAGCGGCTGCCTGGGCGCCGGCGTTGCCTCCGCACGCGGCGACAGCCGTTCAGGTCATCGATCTGACGGCCTCGGAGCTCGACCCAGATCGACGCCTGTCTGACCACGAACACCCGGTCGCCGCTTACCTGAACAGGCTGGCCTCCTCCTCTCGGCGCCCCCAGCTCTCGGCTCTGGACTGGATCGCCCGCCGCGCTACCCGGCTTTACACCGCGGAGACCATGCCCTGGCACCGGCTCCGACGCCCGCATATGCTCAGGATCCGGAGTCTGCTCGAGGAGCACTACCAGGCCGCGACCGCCAACCGCATGCTCGCTGCGCTGCGCGGTGTGCTCAAGGAGTGCTGGCAAGCCCAGCTGATAAGCATCGAGGACTTCCAAGCGGCGACGAGCATACCCGCCGTCCGCGGCGAATCAGGACCGCGCGGCCACCACCTCTCCGCCGGCGAGCTGCGCAGCCTCTTCGAAGCTTGCAGCGGTCCTCCTCACGAAGGCCAGCGTCAGGACTCCACCGCCCGCCGCCGGCGCGACGCTGCCTTCCTGGCCCTGGCCTACAGCTGCGGACTCCGTCGCTCGGAGGCGGTCGCAATCGACCTTGCCGACCTCGACCTGGTCAGCGGCGCACTGCGAGTACGTCGTGGCAAGGGTCGCAAGCCGCGCCAGCTCACCTTGCCACCTTCGGCGCTTCCCGCCCTCCACGACTGGCTGCAGGGTCGCGGCACCGAGCCGGGGCGCTCTTCTGTCCGGTGCTCAAGTCTGGACGGCTACTGAGAGAGGGTGATCAGGTGGCCGCCAGCGTCCTCGTTCGCTGCCCTACGCATCATCGCGGTGGCGCCACCGATGCGGCCCGCTGGAGTCGGCCGACCAGCGTGCGGATGTAGCCGAGCAGTTCAGGCGGCTCGTGGATGTCGAACTCGACGCCCATGATGGCTATCCAGACGGCGAGCTCGTCCAGGGAGTTCGAGCCCGCACGAAGCGTGCAGGTCTGATCGTCGATCGGCTCGACGACGGCAACGGTGGGTCCCATCCGGTCGGCGACGAACTCCGCCGGAGCATGCACGGTGAACCTTCCGTGGTATCGATACGCGGCGGTGGACACCGCCCATGATGTGTAGCCTGCCAGATCCGGGTCCGGCGGCTGGTGGGCCGTAAAGCGGGGGCCGCTCCATTTTCGCAGCGTGATTCGGTCGGCACGGAACGTTCGCCAGTCCCGTGGATCGGTGTCCCAGGCGACGAGGTACCAGCGCCGACCTGCGTTGACGAGTCGATGAGGATCGACCGTGCGGACGCTCGGGGTGCCCTCGTGGCTGCGATAGTCGAACCGCAGCTGCCGGTTATCGCGGCAGGCGGCCGCGATCGCGGTCAAAGTGCCGGGCTCTACCGTAGGGCCACGGCTGGTCATCGATACCGTGGCCGCCTGTAGCGTGCTCACGCGATGGCGGACGCGGGATGGAAGGACTTGTTCGAGCTTGGCGAGTGCCCGTATTGAGGTCTCGTCGATCCCGGTCACGCCGCCCCCTGCGGCCATGCGCAGCCCTATAGCGACGGCCACCGCCTCGTCGTCGTCGAGCAACAGCGGGGGGAGGGTGGCGCCGGCGCCGAGCCGGTAGCCGGCCACCCCGGAGGTGGCGAGTACCGGGTAGCCAAGCATCCTCAGCC
>JALZAW010000358.1 GCA_030948155.1 Candidatus Dormiibacterota bacterium
CCTCGTCGATGAGATGAACCTGCTCATCTTCCCGGTGGTCGTCGGCCAGGGCACGCGGCTATTCCCCGACACCGGCCCGGACATAGCGCTCGACCTGGTCGAATCGCGAGCCTGCCCGAAGGGCATAACGATCCAGGTCTACCGGCCCACCGGGCGCCCCCAGTATGCAACCGCCACCGCCGACTGAAGCACGTGACATAGGTGCCGCAGTCAGTGAGAGTTGTTCATGGGTGGGTGCGGGCTGCAAAGTAGACCTGCTGGCTATCGTCAGGGTGGGCACTGCTGCCATCCACCAGGGAGGCGACTCCTGACGCCGCGCATCAGCGTGAAGCGGCTCTTGCTATCGATAAGGAGCCGCTGGGTGATCCTGAAACTGGCCCAGGACTCGCTCTTGTGCCCGGTCTGCGGGGCTGACGTGCCTCCTAGCGGCAACGGGGTCCGCGCCGGACCTACTGCTCGGAGGCGTGTAAACAGGCCGCCCTATCGGCGCCGCGCCTGCGGGGCGCCGGAGGACCTACCTCGTCAGGACCAGGCGGTCGGCGCCGAACCCCGGCAGTGGATAGAGGTGACGCTTCCTGGTTTCTTCCGGAGTGGGAGTGTTGGGGGCGCTTCGAGAGCCGGCCGAGACGTCAAGACCTGTCGCGAAAGGCAGCCCTAATCCCAAACGTCAGGAGCGGGGAGTCGCTACTCGGAGCCTGTTGCCGTCCGGGTCCTCGAGATCGCACTCCCGCCCGGCGAGCCCCGCCTCGTCGACGGCGATCCCGAATTCCTGCGCCACTGCGTCGACGTCGGCGACATTCAGATGAACGAGCGTGTTTGGGCGAGCGTCACCCTTATGCTCGGACAGGTAGATCCGCACGCGCCCGCGGGCCACTGACACGAACCACGGAAAACCCGCCTCGAACTGATGCTCCCACTGCTTGTGGAATCCCAGTCGTCCGTACCAGGCCACCGCGCGAGCAGCATTCTCGACATACAGAACTGGAATCACTTCCTCCTCCACGCCCCTCAGTTTATGTGCCAACCGACGAGTCGGTCCGTAGCGCGCTGCGTCAGGAAAACGACCGGCTTGCTGTCGATAATGCCCGGTAGAGGGTCCACCTGAGGTTCGCTGCCGAGCGGAAGAGTCACGGTTAGGGTCGGCACCTATGACGGCGCCGATTCGTGCTGACTGAAGATGGCTCGGGCTTCGCGAGCCGCGTAGTAGGTGAGCACATAGCCGGCGGCAGGATCCGCCCACCACCAGCCCAAGATCGCGTTCAGAAGGAGGCCTACCAATACCGCTGTCGCCAGCAAGGCATCGATCAAGGTCACGCGGCCCTCGGTCTGAAGTACGGGGTTGCCAAGCGCAGCGCCGATGCGAGCCTTGCCCGCTGCCAACGCGAACATGACGGCAGCGGTGGCGGCCGTCCAGGCGATCCCACCTGGGCTGGCATGGGCATGAAAACCAATCGCCAGCAGCCAGCTCGACTGCACGGCCAGGTAGCTCGCCAGGAGGATGAAGGCAACGGCGATCAGCCGCAGCGCGCGGCTCCGACGGTGCTCTCCGGTGCCCGACAGCTCCCAGATGACGACCACGGAGGCCCCGATCTCGATCAGGCTATCCAGGCCGAAGCCGGCCAGGGCAACCGAGCGAGCAGCGAGGGCGGCGAGGGCGAGGACTCCCATCCCAAGCACATTCCAAGCCAGGGTGGTGTGCTCGAGCAGAAATCCTCGACGGAGGAGGCTGGAGCGGCTGATGTTAGGCAGCCAAGAGGAAGGTCCGCCGGCGCTGCTCGAACGCGAACATCACCGAAGTGACCGCGAAGCTGCCAGGTCTCAGATGGAATGACCGGTCAGTCGCAGCAGGGCCAGTCCGAGGCCCAATGCCACTAGGAGGCCAGCGGCGGCTTGCTCGGTGCGTTCCCGGAGCGCGGCACTTAGTCGAGCTCCCAGGCGCAGGCCCAATTGGCTGGCGACGAAAGCCTGCGCCCCAATGAGCATCGCCACCAGCAGCACCGGTAGGCGGAGGAGGCCGATCGCGAGGCCGATTGCGAGCTCGTCCAGGCTCACGCTGACCCCCACGCCAAGGAGCGCCACACCCCGCATGCGGTCGGCCAGGCCTTCGCCGGATTCGGAATCGTTGTCGCGCAGCATCAGCAACCCGGCGCCCACGAGGACCAACGCCGCCGCGTAGTCGGCCACGCCACCTAGCGCCTGGCCGAGCAGGTCGCCAACCAGGAACCCCAGGATCGGCATGACGGCCTCGAACCCGGCCATGACCAGGCTGAGGCGCCAGCGCTCTCGCTTTGAGAGACCGGCCACCCCGAGCGCGGCGGATACGGCGAAGGTGTCGAGGGAGAGCGGGAGGACGAGGGCGATCAGCTTGAAGGGCATGGCGACATCGTGGCGCAACTGTGCATTTGCCAGGCGCCGGAGCCTAGAGCTGCGGCTTACGGAAGAAGCGGGAAGCCTGTAGGAGCAGGAGGACGGGAAGGGCGATGTCGGCGATGAGACTGTTGCGAAGCAGCGCGCTGTCATAGCGGCCGAAGGTGAAGGTGTAGCCCAGGTCGGCGATGAGAACGATCCAGCAGGCGAACCAGGCCCACCTTTCGCCCCGGCGGAGAGGAATAGCCACGATGACCAGGAACAAGAGGCCGAAGACCAGCTCGTGCAGGGCATAGCCGGTTTCCAGCAGGGAGACATACTTGGTCACTCCAGCAGCCGCCGCCCTCGCCGCCGTCCAGTCCATGCCGGCGATGGCGGCGAAGGCTGCCTGATGGTCCGAGGGCAGGCCGGTGGCTCGGACGCTGACTAGGTCCAGGATCGAGGCCAGGACGGGAAACAGACCCAGGAGCAGCAGCATCACCCACGCAACCTTCAGATAGAGCGACTCCGCGCCCAGGCCACGGGCTCTGGATCGAGCTTGCGGCCCATCCTCTACCAGGCGAGGCCCGTTGGTCTCTCTTGAGGAAGCGAAACGGGACAACGCTGGTCCAGGCTACCGAAGCTGCCTGACGCCGTGCGCCCATGGAGACGAGGCCAATGCTGCTGATAACGCTCGACAGCGCCAGCATCCCGGAGCTCGGCTGAGGCCTTATCGGGCTCTCGGCGCGTCAACGCGCTCCGCCTACTACATGTGGTGGTCTTCGCGCGGCCTGGGATAGCAGACTTGTGCTGGCCTGGCCAGCTTGAAGACCTCGCGCAGGCTCCTGGAGGAGCCCTTCCCCCGCAGATGCCTTCCCACGTCCCCCGGCACTAATCAAGGTCGCCGGGGCGTGATGGGTAGGTCAGCCAAGCATGGCTAGCACGTCACTCGCGGTGTTGAGCAGCGTGTGACTCAGCCAGCCAGGCAGAATGCTACCCGAGCGGTGCCGTAGCCAGCCGAACAGCCAGCCCCCGACGAGCGTGGATAGGACCGCAGGCCAGAAGCGGAGGTTGACGATCAGGAGCGCGAGATGCGGGAGGAGAAAGCAGACGGCCTGTAGC
>JALZAW010000359.1 GCA_030948155.1 Candidatus Dormiibacterota bacterium
GCGCCAGACCAAGCGACTCCTCAGTGCGCGTGACCACCGCTCATCTCGCTCTCACCAGTGTCGGGCGCGCTGTCCATCATCCGAAGCATGGCCAACCCGCCAGTGCGCAGGAACCTGATGAGAATCACGCCAACGAGGATCAGGAACACCAGGTCCAAAACAGTTGTGTAGTTCCAGGTCGGGGCCGCATCAGCGAAGTTGAATTGATGGCGGGCGGGGACCCAGCCCAGCGCCTTGAAGGCGAGACTGATGAGAAAGCCGGCGAGCGCCATCGCTAAATAGGAGACCACCGCCAGGTAAAGGGCCACCCGGCCGCCGTAATACTTCCGGTAGATGTTGAGTATGGGCGGGATCAGAAGGTCGGCGAAGATGAAGGAGATGACACCGCCGAAGCTGATACCGCTCCCCCAGAGCACCGCCGCCAGGGGCACATTGCCGATCGAGCAGACAAAGCTGAGCATCGAGATGACAGGGCCGATCAGCGGACCCCAGATTTCGGCCAGGAGAGGCTGTCCGGTCAGGAAGAAGGCGCGCCAGAAGGAGTTGGGAATCCAGGCGGCTACCGCCCCGGCGATCAGGAAGCCGCCGGCCAGATCCAGCCAGATGCCGTAGACGTCCATCACGAAGTAGTGGCTGATGGCGGTGAAGGCGCGGTCCGAGAACAGTCGCCTGAGGAAGGAGCCTTCCGTCACCGCCATGTCCATGGCGGCGTGGCCCTCCATCTTGCCGACCCGCCCCTCCTCAGCTTGAGCGCGCGCCTCGTCAACCAGCCGCCGTCGCAAGGTGAGCCGAAAGGCGAAGGCGAGCAGCACTATCATCAGCGCGCCCCCCGCGTACTCGGCCGCAAGGAACTGCCAGCCCAGGAGGACGAGCAGTATCAGGCCCAACTCGATCACAAGGTTGGTCGAGGCGAACTCGAAGATAATCGCGTTGGCG
The DNA here is from genome assembly GCA_030948155.1 of Candidatus Dormiibacterota bacterium. Lineage (GTDB taxonomy): Bacteria > Chloroflexota > Dormibacteria > Dormibacterales > Dormibacteraceae > Dormiibacter. The sequence continues at coordinate 937 of JALZAW010000359.1, forward strand.
AGAGTCGCTCCCTTCCTGAACAGAGAGCGAGCGACGGCGACCGCAGCGTAGGAGCAGGAGGAGGAGGCGATGCCAAAGCCGCTGGCCACGACGACTGAATGTGGCGAATCCTGACCCAGGGCGCGGACAATGGCGCCCTTAGAGATCACTGCCTGGACGGCGGCTGAAAGCAGGAAGCCCAGCGCCAGCGACCAGAGCACCTCCCAGAACATGAAAAAGGCGATCCTCAGCGCGTCGAGGAGGAACATGGCTACCTCCTGACCAGCCGCTCGACGGCTTCCGACAGTTCGCGAACCTTGTCGGTGCCATCACCCGCGCGGATCGCCTCAGTCACGCAGTGCTGGGTGTGGTCGCGAAGGAGCAGGAGCGCCACACTCTCCAGCGCGGACTGGACTGCGCTCACCTGGGTGAGCACGTCGATGCAGTAGCGGTCATCCTCCACCATCTTCCGCAGCCCGCGGACCTGGCCCTCGATCCGGTTCAGGCGCTTTTCGATCTCTTGCTTGTCCTTGACGTAACCGGTCATGTCTCTATCATACCGCTTAGGGGTATCTGGTATGGCCCCGGCCGAACAGATCTGGCCATTGCCGCTAGAAAGGCTCGACCGCGCCCGGCCGTCCCCTAGATTGCTTCCGTGGATTGCAATAGCTGTCGACATGCTCCTGCCGGCCTTGGGTCTAGCTGGCTGGCGGCTGAGACCGCGAGGTCAATCTGATGAATCCCCTCCGTGATCAGGGATCACCCCCAGGAGGGCCAGCCGCGTCGCCCGGTCGGGTGCGGACGATTACAGCGGGCTTGCTGACAAGGCTCGCAAGGTTGATGCACTTTGAGTACTGAGACAGAACGAGTGCGCGAGATCTGGGAGAAGATGGCTCCCAGGTACGACAGGGGCATGGTCTTCGTCGAGCGCATCCTGTTCGCCGGGGGCCGGGAATGGATCTGCGGGCAGGCCGAAGGGCGCGTCCTGGAGGTCGCTGTTGGGACTGGTCGGAATCTGCCTTTCTATCCACCGAACGTGCGCCTGATCGGCATCGAATTCAGTCCGGCAATGCTTGAGATTGCCCGCCGGCGTGGCGCCGAGCTGCGAGTCGAAGTAGATCTGCGCGAGGGGGACGCGCATGCACTCAATTTCGATGACGCCAGCTTTGACACGGTAATCATCACGCTGGCGCTCTGTTCGATCCTCGACGATCGCCAGGCGGTGGCTGAGGCTTGGCGCGTGCTCCGGCCGGGCGGCCGTCTCCTACTCCTGGAGCACGTTCGCAGCCCGCTGTTCGCAGTTCGGTTGGTCCAGCGCATCGTGGACTTCTTCACAGTCCGCCTCGAGGGCGACCACCTACTCAGAGAGCCGCTCGAGCAGCTCCACCTCGCTGGGTTCGTGGTCGATCGGCTGGAACGCTCGAAGCTTGGGATCGTCGAACGGGTCGCCGCGCACAAGCCATAGCTCCAGTTGCCTGTACCAGTCGGAAAGACCGTATCTCAATCGGCCGTTACAGGCAACTGGGAGCAGTTCGTGAGCGGACCCGGCATGGTTCAGGACTGGTGCTCGGGCCTGAGCTCTGAACCCCTCGCCCCGGGGCTTGGGGTGACGGCATGAGGGTGGTTGTGCTGTCCCACGGAGTGCTCCAGCGCCGGATCACAGGGATGGCAGGCCTCGATCTGTACTGTGGTATGCCCTATCTCGAATCGATCACAGAGTTGCTGCTCCAGACGCCGGACCAGGTGCTCGGCGTCTGCGGCGACAAGGTCTCCCTGGACCACTACGTGACAGCTCAGCGCCAGCTGCTGGGAGTCCAGGGACCAGACGTGAAGATCGTGGACCGAATCGACGCCGGCAGCCTCGAGAATCGTGGCCTCCACCGAAACGAGGTCGACGCCTGGAGGAGTGCCCTCAAGAAGGACGTGGCCGGTGTCCCTGACGATCTTCAGGGCGCCCCAAGCAATCAGGGCTGCGATCCACAGGGAGATCAGGGGGTCGGCGTAATACCAGCCGGTGAGCAGGATGATCACCCCGGCCACGATCACGCCTACGGAGGCACCGATGTCGCCGAGCACGTGGAGCATTGCCGCACGCACATTGAGGTTCGCCCCTGCCTCTCGCAGCCCGACCGCGATGAAGGCATTGACCGCGATCGCGACCAGGGCGGCAGCTATGACGAGGCCGCCCTGAACCGGTTCGGGCCTGGCGAAACGGCGCACGGCCTCGACTGCGATAAAGGCGACGATGAGAATCAGGCCGGCGCCGTTAACCATGGCGGCGAGGATGCCGACGCGGTGGTAACCGTAGGTTCGGCGTGCGTCGGCCGGCCGCTTGGCCTGCTCAACTGCGAACCAGGCCAAGCCGAGGGCGACGACATCGGTCAGGATGTGGCCGGCGTCGGCAAGCAGGGCCAGGGAGTGTGCGAGCCAACCGGCCGCGGCTTCGACCAGAAGGATCAGCACTGTCAGCCCGAGCGCGAGCCGCAGACGGCTGCCGATCAAGTCCGCATGGCCGTGAAGGTGGTCGCTCATATCAGTGGTCTTCACAAGG
>JALZAW010000360.1 GCA_030948155.1 Candidatus Dormiibacterota bacterium
GCGGTAGACTCCCTTCGCGAGCCGAGGAGGGCGGTACCGCGTCCGCTCCACGCCCTCGCTCCAATCCCACACGAATAGCCCTGGTGCCACCATGACTCAACCTCGAACAGCTCTCGCCTTCCGACGGTCCTTGGCCGATGCGAGAGTTCATAGTCGATCTGGCCTCCGGCTGGTGCTCCTGCGCCGGCGGAAGCCTTTCTTCGGGGAGACACCGTGACGCCGGCGATAGTGGTCCGCAATCTAACCAAGCGGTTCCGGATCCCGGTCGACAGGAGTACCACGCTCAAGTATCGTCTCTCACATCCCGTCTCGACCGCGCGCTACCGCGACCTGCTCGCTGTCGACGATGTATCGTTCGAGGTGGCGCCAAGCCAGTTTCTCGGCGTTATCGGATCGAACGGCTCCGGCAAGAGCACGCTCCTCAAGATCCTCGCCGGCATCTACCGTGCGACCAGCGGCTCGGTTTCCGTCAACGGTCTCGTCTCGCCCTTTCTCGAGCTCGGCGTGGGCTTCAATCCGGAGCTGACAGCGAGGGAGAACGTCTTCGTGAACGGCGCCGTTCTGGGGCTCTCCCGTCCCGAGCTGACTCGGCGAATGGAGGGGATCCTTCACTTCGCAGACCTCGAGGACTTCGCCGACCAGAAGCTCAAGAACTTCTCCTCGGGAATGCAGGTCCGGCTCGCGTTCACCGTAGCCATCCAGGCCGACGCCGCGGTCCTGCTCATGGACGAGGTGCTGGCGGTCGGCGACGCGCGTTTTCAAGCCAAGTGCTTCGATGTCTTTGCCCGCTATAAGCGGGAGGGCAAGACAGTGGTGCTCGTCACCCACGATCTCTCGGGCGTCGACATGCACTGTGATCGCGCCATTCTGCTCGACCACGGTCGGATAATCAAAGAAGGAGCCGCCAACGACGTCACGGCCACCTACCGCCAGCGGTCGGGTGAAGATGCCAGCGACGACGCCGCCGAGTCGATGCTGGCCGAAGAAGAGAGCGGGGGATCTGACACGGCCCAGAACCGGTGGGGGAATGGTGCCGTACGATTCCGGAGCATAGCCGTGGACGGCGGCGCTGGGGAGCGCGGACTGCACTTCCAGACTGGATCACCACTGCGCCTCCGTCTCGAGCTCCAGGCCAGGGACCCTCTCGATGACCTTGTCGTCGGCTTCTCCATTCACCGTCCTGACGGGATGCAGCTGAGCGGCACCAACACGCAGCTGGAGCGGCTCCAGGTGCCAAAGCTGGACGCCGGAGAATGCCTCTCTCTAGCCTACTCAGTCGAGCAGCTGGCGTTGCTGGATGGTGTCTACCGGTTGGACGTCGCCGCCGTGTCTGGATCGACTTCGACCACTTTCGAATGGATCCAGAACGCTGCACGCTTTTCAGTGACCGATGTGGTCGGTCGATCCGGAATATTCCACCTCAGAGGAGCATGGGAGCCGCCGGTGTCGGCTCCCATCACGGTCGGCCGGCTGCGCGAGGCCGGCGGCTGACGTGGGACCCCCATTGGCCGCGGTCGATGAGTCTGCCGACGTCGCGGTCGAGCTCCAGGCCCGGCCAGGTACTCCGCGGCATGACGAGCTGCTGCGACGCAACCTGGGGCGTACAACTGCCTGGCAGCGGCGGCAGCTGCGGCGAGTGCTGGGCGACGCTGGACACCTCAATCGATTCGGGCGCCGCCTCTACTCCCAGGCGGGCGAGGACGGGGTCCTCGCCGAGATCCTTCGGCGAGTCGGTGCGATCACCGGGTACTTCGTGGAGCTGGGCAGTGGTGATGGCAGCGAGAACTGCACCCGTGCCCTGCTGGAGGCGGGCTGGCAAGGCTGCTGGATGGAGGCCGACCCGCGGCATGCGGCAAGTGCCGAAGCGATCGCGGGAGGTCGGGCTGTGGTTCTCCATGCGATGGTCAGCCGTGAGAACGTCACATCGCTGCTGGATGCCGCCGGCGTGCCCGCCGAGCCCGACGTGCTGAGCATCGACATCGACGGCAATGACTACTGGGTCTGGGAGGAGACCGCGTGTACGCGCCGGCCTCGCGTGGTCCTGATCGAGTACAACCCAAAATTCCCACCCCCGGCCAGGTGGGTGCTGCCATACCGGGCTGACCGGGTCTGGGATGGGACCTACCGGCAGGGAGCCACGATCGTGGCGCTGGTCGATCTGGCGAACCAACTGGGCTACCGCCTGGTGGGCTGTGAGAGCTTTGGTGCGAACGCTTTCTTCGTCCGAGAAGACGTCGCCAGGCTCAGTGATGACCTGCCGGAGGTGGCGCCGGCCGATGCCTTCTGGCCTGCGGGCTGGAACCCCGGCCATTTCGGCCATCCCGGTATCACCGACTGGCGTGCCGGCGAGCTCTCTGGATCGGAGCTCGACCAGGTGCTGGTCAGCGAGGCGGCGGTACATGCCGAGCTCCCGCTTCACGTGGGGCAGCCCGTCCCCTTCTCACTGACGATCGACAACTGGGGCCATGCCGCGATCGGCGGCGTTGGCGCCGCGGGAACCTTCGCGGTCTGTGAGTGGCTGCCGCGCCACTCTGATCACGGCGACTGGTTCCGATGGGGCGGCGAGATCCACGGATTGATCGCTCCCGACCAGCGGCGCCTCCTGATCGGCGGCTGTCGAGCGCCGGACCAGGCGGGGGAATACATCGCACGGGTCGCGCTGGCCCAGGAGGCGACTGGACCCGCGCCCGGCGGAGCGGCTTGCTCTGAGATCGCTGTCTCGGTGGAGCCGTGGCCTGAATGAGCGTTTCCCGGTGGCGGCGCGACTCGTCGGTCTCGCCCAGGATGGGGCCCAGCGCGAGCGCGTCGACGCGGCCACGCCCGGCCGAACGCCCTGCGGCTGGTAGCAAGGTGCCAGGCATGCGACTGCCGGTCGTGAGCCAAGCCGCTTCTGGCCGTACGGCGACAGTGGAACGAGCCGGCGACGCCGTCCAGCGTCACTGGCTCCTGCTGGCGGTCCTCGCCCCGGCGGTGATTCTGCGCATGATGGCGTGGTTCGCAATCAATCCGGCCTGGTGGATTCTCGGCGACGCCATCGCCTACCTGCAGGATGCCATGCACCTCCACCCGGACAATTGGAGGCCGAGCGGCTATTCGCTGCTGCTCCTGAGGCCGTTGCTGCCCATGCACAGCCTCTCACTGGTCACCGGCGTTCAGCACGTGATGGGCGTCGGCGTAGGAGTGTTGGTGTACGCAACATCATTGCGCCTCGGGCTTCCCCGCTGGGTGGCGGTGCTGGCGGCAATCCCGGCCCTGTTCGATGGGTACGTCATTGCCACAGAGCAGATGCTTGCCTCCGAGTCACTATTCGCGACGTTGATGGTCGTGGCGCTCGTTTTGCTGCTCTGGCCGGCTGGCAGGCCGGCCCATCTCCTGGTGGCGGCCGCCGGCCTCCTTCTCGCCCTGGCGGCCCTCACTCGGACGGTGGGCCTGCCTCTGATAGCGGTGGCGGCCCTCTTCCTG
>JALZAW010000361.1 GCA_030948155.1 Candidatus Dormiibacterota bacterium
TCATAGAGGAGCTCCAACGCCCCAAGGTCGCCGGCGGCGAGCTGCTCGGCGAGTCGGACATCGGTCAGGCCACCCAAAGCGTCAACGCCCATTGTGAATCGTTACGCAGGCGGAGCCCGGATCGACAAAAGTTTCCGCTCGAGGCACTCGTCCGTAGCCATGTTCATGCACAAAACCCCTCAATTGGAGGCCTTGACATGAGCTTTAGCATCGACCGCTACAAGGCGGAGTCCAGGAAGCTGGACATCGCCGGGATCGACTGGGACGGCGTTTCTGGACATCCGCTCTCGAAGGGAGACCTCTTCTGCCTTCACTACATGATGGACATCGAGAATCACGTCTCCCTCTACCTCAGCCACCTCCTGGTCACGCGCGCCTGCATGGATCCGGTGCTGACCGCGTTCCTGGCGTGCTGGAATTACGAGGAGCTCTGGCACGGGGAGAACCTTGGCAGGCTCCTCAACGAGTACGGCATTGAGTTCGACAGCGACGATCGCATTGCGCGCATCCGGGCTGGGCTCGGATTCCAGAACTCGCTCTCGATCATGACCACGATGGCCGGTTCGTGGCTGCTGAAGGACTTCTCCGCCATCTACCTGTCGATCGGTGCGATCAACGAGCTCTCCACGCTGACCGGCTACAACGCCCTCATCCGGAAGTCGCAGCACCCGGTGCTCCGCGAACTCCTCGGTCGGATCATCAAGGACGAGAGGCGGCACTTCGCCTTCTACTACAACTCGGCCAAGGAATGGCTCCTTGGCAACCGGTTCGCCCAGCGCGTTGACAGGCTCGCACTGGAGCGTGTCTGGGTGCCGGTTGGCCAAGGCGTCAAGAACCAAGAGGAGGTCGACGCGCTCGCCCTTTACCTGTTCGACGACGAGGAGGGCGAGGCCGACCTCGCGAGGATCGACGAGAAGATCGGGAAGCTGCCCGGTCTGCAAGGGATCGAGCTGATGTCGCGGGCCTTGAAAGAGGCGCGGGGAAGAGTAGAGAGGACCCCAGGTTGGGGGAGCAGGCTGATCGAGAACGAGGAGTGGGCCGTAGATCGGCCGCGCTTCTCTCCGATCGTCGAGCTGACGGGGCGGCGAGGTGACGCGGTGTTCGAGGCGGTCAGTTCTTGATAGTGCGGCACGAGATGAGTGATCCGGGACAGCTTGAGGCACGTACTCGAAGACAAATGCAAACACCCTTCATCCTCGTTGCGGGCCTCCTGGTTGCACTGATTGCACAGTTTGGTCTCGACTCCTTCGCTGACTCGACACAGCTTGGTCATTGGATCCAGCACGGCCTCCTCTTCGCCGGTGGTGTCGCTGCTGGCACATCGCTAGTTCAACTCCGGCTGGCTGCGGCTCAGCGGATCGCCTGAGGGTTGGGCAACCGAGCCGCGCGCCTCTCGTTGGGTGCGCTCGGACTGAGCCTGGCGCTCCTGGCCGCCGGGGCCTGGGGAACGGGATTCCTCTACCTCGCGTCCCGACTCGGCACCGGCACTCCGGTTCGCCTGGCGTTGGTCGATGGCGTGCATGTTTACGTCGGTCTGGCCACAGTCGCCTTCTTCCTCGTGAAGCTCTGGCGAGTTGGATTCCGTAGTCGAGTGCCAGGGGTCAGCAACTTACTCCTCTGGCAGAGATGGATCTCCTGGTCGCTCCTCGTCCTCTACGGGGCGATCTATATCACCGGGCTGGTCGCCCTCTTCCCGCTGCCGCAGCGATGGCTCTCATACGCCGTCAACGCCCACCTGTTGAGCTCGGTTTGGGCCGTCGTGCCGACCACCTGGCACGTCTGGCACTACCGAAAGCGAGCGGTCCCCTACCTGCTGCGCTGGAAGCCTCGCCAGCCAGCCTGCCGTTACTGGCAGGCCCTGGCTTTGTTGTGCATTCCGATCGTGGGGTTGGTCGCCGCACCGAGAGCGCTCTCGCCCCTGGCCCTTTCCGGCAGCGGTCGTCCGCTCGTCGCCGCCGGGTTGGGTGGTATTTTTCTGGACCGCCTGCTGCCGACCTCGGACGGCCGACTTCTGGCGGGCGGCGACGGCCTCTACCTGACCTCTGGCGACGGCGCCTGGCGCAGGATCGAGCTACCGTCCGGAGGCGACCCCGAGGTCGACCGTAGGATCGAGCTCGGTATCAAACCAGACGCCGGTCAGGCGGCGGTTAGCGCCCCGCCGACCGGCCACAGTGGCCACCAAGCCCCGCCCACCGCGGGGACCATACTCTCGCTGGCGACCAACCGCGCCCATAGCGCGTACTACGTCGGGACGACCGACAGCCTGTACTACAGCCCGTGGGCCGAAGGCCCTTACCTCGCCCTCCCGTTTCCCGGCGGTCAGGTCCGTGATGTCGCTGTCGACCCCACGAATCCTTATGTCGTCTGGGCTTCCGCCGGGGGCGGGACCTACTTGTCCCTTGACGGTGGCCACAGCTGGGCGCTCTTGACCGCCGGCCTTTCGCGCCCGGCGTCAGCCTGGGCGCTCGCGTTCCACGCTGGCAGGCTTTACTCGAGCGACACCGTCGGCGTGTACCGCTGGGAGCCGGAGACGGCGAGCTGGTCGCGGAACTCCTCCCAACCCTGGGTGACCTCGCTGACAAGCGGGGGCGGCCGGCTCTACGCGGCATCCCAGGTCAGCGGGGCACGGAGCTTCAATGGCTCAGCGTGGAAGGAACTCGACCTCGGCACGGATGGTCACTCGCATGGCGGGCTTGCCGAGAACCATCTGATACGCCTGGTGCCTGCGTTCGGGCATTCCTATCCGGTTGGCGCCGGCGGGGCGATGGCGGGGGCCGCGGATGCCGCTCCGTTCGGCTCCGACGTCTGGTCTGTCGGTGCTGCCGGCGCGAGTCGGATGGCAGTGGACGCCACGCCGCCGGCGGACATCGCCTGGTGGGCCGGGCTGATCCTCAGCACGGTCGTGGTGACCTTCTTCGCCATTCGGATGATCCGACCGGCTGCGAAGCCCGTATCCGAAGAAGACCAACTCATACCACTCACCTTTCAGGAGGAAACGAATGTTGCGTTTCAAGCTACTGGCCGTGACCATCGCGGTCGCCTTCGCAGCACTGGCCTGCGCCGGTCCGAACACCACCACATCTAGCGCCAAGCCGAGCTCGGCGCCCGCCTCGGTAGCCGTCACGGACAGCAAGGCCGCCGACCTCAGGACCAAACTCAACCTGCTCTTGGGCGAACATCTCATCCTCGCCAGCAAGGCGACGGGCGCCGCCCTCGGCGGACGCTCGGATGAGTTCGCAGCTTACGGTGACGCTCTCAACAAGAACGGGACCGACATTGGCGCCATGGTCGGAGCCGCATACGGCGCCGACGCCCAGAACAAGTTCAACCAGATCTGGAGCGCCCACAACGGCTTCTTCGTCGACTACACGACCGGTGTCGCGAAGAACGACAAGGCGATGCAGGACAAGGCGGTCGGAGACCTGACCACCGACTAAGTCCCGCAGTTCTCAGACTT
>JALZAW010000362.1:0-707 GCA_030948155.1 Candidatus Dormiibacterota bacterium
AATCAATCGCGATCCGGGAGAGATCAGATGGTCCACGCATCTCGAATTCGATGGCACCCACCCGAAGGCTGTGGTCGACGAGGCGAGCCGTTGGGTGGAAGCTGGTTTCAGTGAGTTGGTGCTCTACTGCGGGGGGCCGGACCCCGCGGCGACAGCAGAGCGCGCAGCCAATGCTGTGCTGCCGCATCTGGTCCACCTGGGCCAGGCAAGAGTCTCCCCGTGAGCGATCGCTGATGATCGCTGGAGAAACGCGCATAGCGCTGGCCTGCATGCCACCCGGGCGCCAGTCTAGTATTTGAGCATGCGAGTGCTCAGCGGACACGCACTTTCAGATCTCGAGCCCGGTTAGTTTTGATCCCTGGCGAGTCGCTACCAGCGGCTCGTGGTGGACCTCGGTGCCGGTGATGGTCGTTTCGCCGTAGCGACGCGGTGGAGCGCCGCGATACGTGCCCTCGATCACTGAACGGGAGCGAGCCTTGGGTCTGCCGCCGCTGGGCGCGTCGCTGGAGGGGAATACTTGCAACCAGCTACGCGACGCACGGGCTGGCGCTGGGGGCGCCCGCCGAGCCTGGGGGATATTGCTGGCGCGAGGTCCTCGTGGGCGAAGCGGTTGGCTGCGGGCAAGGGGCGGCAGGCCTGGTTCCTGCGGCTCGTCCGCACCTAGTCTGAACTGGCTGGTACTCGCTTCCGGCCGGAACGTGGGGGGG
>JALZAW010000362.1:717-3429 GCA_030948155.1 Candidatus Dormiibacterota bacterium
GCCCAGCGTTGAGTTGACTAAACGGCTGTGGGCCCGGTGGCCGGGCGTGTGACCGCTGAGAGTGGGGCGGCGATGTCCTCCAGGGATTGGCGCTCGGCGTTGACCCCGAAGAACCAGGCGATCAAGCCGCCGGCGATCATGACAGCAGCCCCAAAGAGGTAGCCGATGGTCAGGGGCAGCCGGTTCAGTCCACCGTTGGCCGTCGCCAGGCCGACGAGGGCACCGAAGATGAAGGGAGCCGCCACGCCGCCGGCGCCCTGGGAGATGGCGAAAAAGAAGGAGATTGCCTGCGCCCGCAGCTCCAGCGGGAAGATCTCGCTCACCGTCAGGTAGGCCGAGGAGGCACCGGCGGAAGCGAAGAAAAAGATCAGGCACCAGAAGATCGTCTGGGTGATTGGGTTGAGAAGGCCGCTCTGAAAGAACAGGGCATCGATGGCCAGCAGCACGCCGGACCCGCCATAGGTACCAAGGATCATCTTGCGGCGTCCCACGGTGTCGAAGAGGGGCCCCAGGATCAGCGGCCCCAGCAGGTTGCCGAGCGCGAAAGGAAAGATGTAGAAGCCGATCTGGTCGGAGGGGACGTTGTAGACCTTGCCCAGCACCAGACCCAGTGTGAAGAAGATGGCGTTGTACAAGAAAGCCTGGGTCACCATCATCGAAAAGCCCAGGAACGAACGTCCCGGATAGTCACGGAGCATCGTCTTCGCGATCTCGATGTAAGAGATGGAGCCGCGGGCGCTGACCTCGAGAGCCTTGCTGTCCGGCACCGGCTCCAGGTGAACGCCGTCTCGCTCCACCCAAGCTTCGATGCCGTCCACCGTTTCCTCGGCCTCCTGCTCGCGGCCGTGCGTCATGAGCCAGCGTGGGCTCTCCGGGAGCGCCCGCCGGAGGTAGATCACGATGAGGCCCAGGAACGGACCGATCAGGAATCCGATGCGCCAGCCGACGTTGATGCCGAAGATGGCGGGGTTGAGGAGGAAGATGGAAGCGGCGGCCCCAATCATGGCGCCCGCCCAATAGGTGCCGTTGACGGCGATGTCGACCCGGCCCCGGTAGTGCGAGGGGATCAACTCATCGATGGCGGAATTGATAGCTGTGTACTCGCCGCCGATGCCCGTACCCGCGATGAAGCGGCAGAGCAGAAGGGACCAGAGATTGAAGGAGAACCCGCCCAGGCCGCTGGCGACCAAATAGATCAAAAGGCAGGTGATGAACATCTTCTTCCGGCCGATGTTGTCTGTGATCCGGCCGAAGACGAGTGCACCGATTACTTCGCCGAGAAGGTAGATGGAACCGAGGAGCCCGACGTCGCTGGCGGTCAGGTGCAACGTTCCCTTGTCGGTGAGGACTGACCCGACAGTGGAGACGATCTGGATCTCGAGGCCGTCCAGGATCCACGAAACACCCAGACCGGTGATGACCCGCCAGTGGAAGCTGGTCCAGGGCAGCCTGTCCATTCGAGCTGGAACGAGGCTGCGAACAGGTGCCGGGCCGCTACCGGCGGGGGAGCCTGCGTAGGAGCTCACGGTAGTACGACCGGCTTGGCCGGCTCCACTGTGGTCGTTGCCGTTTGTTCGATCATTCCGTCTGATCCCTCCCCGAGTTCATGCGGACCTACATCGTCAACCTGACGGCCTTCGGAGTTTCACTAACGTAACCGCCGCGCGGGGTCAGCGTCAAACCGCCGGCCTGCCTAGGGGTGGGGTGAGGGTTCCGAGCCCGGCCGCCACCTCACTCCAGAGGCGGCGCTTCCGCCTCGCCGTCGGCCCCCATCTGCTGGGCCGGCAGCCGCAACAGGGGTAAAAGGCCCCGATCCTCGAACACCGTTCGGGCGGTCAGGATCGCGTTCAGCGCCCGCGGAAAACCCGTAAACGGTGCTGTGTGGGTGATCGCGCCGACTATCTCATGGGGTGTGAGTCCCACATTGAGGGCGGCATTGATGTGGACCACCAGTTGCGGCTCAGCACCACCGAGCGCAATGAGCGCCCCTATCGTGACCAGCTGCCGCTGGCGGTCGTCCAGATCTTCACGCGAATAGATGTCGCCAAAAGCGAACTCCACCACATAGCGGCCCAGGTCGGGCGCGACGTCGGCGAGGGCGTCGATCACTGCCAGGCCGTGCTCGCCGTCGATCTCATGGAGCTTGGTGGCGCCTCGACGGAAGCGCTCGTTTGTGGCGTCGCTGGCGCTGGGTTTGGTCATTGAGCTCCTGGCTGGTGCACATGGCTGTCAGAAAGGCTGCTATCGATCCGACATTAAAAGGCTACACCGTCAATGTAAGGATAGCATGGACCGATGACCTCAGCACACCGGTTCCGCTTCGGAGCTGGCGCCTCAAGCGCCAGCAGTCGGGGCGACTGGGAAGAGAAGGCGCGCCGCACCGAGGGACTTGGCTATTCGGTCCTCCACATCCCCGATCACCTCGGAACTCAGCTGGCGCCAGTGCCGGCGCTCCTCGCCGCGGCGTGGGCCACCGAGCGCCTGCGAGTGGCGACCCTGGTTCTCGACAACGACTTCCGTCACCCGGTGCTGCTGGCGAAGGAGATCGCCACGCTGGACCTGCTCAGCGAGGGACGGCTGGAGGTGGGCCTTGGCGCCGGCTGGCACCGGCCGGAGTACGAGGCGGCCGGATTGCCCTTCGATCGACCGGGGGTGCGAGTCGGCCGCTTGGAGGAGGCGATCCAGCTTGTGAAGCGGCTGTGGTCGGAGGGA
>JALZAW010000363.1 GCA_030948155.1 Candidatus Dormiibacterota bacterium
CCGACCGAGATCAAGCGGCTCAGTTTCGTGGAGGGAACGACGTGCGGACTTCGAGTGTATGGCGACGCCTGCTGGCCGTCGAGCAGGTGGTCATGGTCGCGTCCCAACGGTGGTGTAAAAGCGACGCGGGCAGTAGGCTCGCCTGGAACCAGCAAGTTTCAGGAGGTACCCGATGCCCGCGTCAAGACGAGTATCCGCCAGTGAGCGGTTCTGTGCTCAGGTCGAGGAGATCTTCAACTCCGGCCGTGAACCCGGCCAGGTCCTGGAAGAGGTAGCCCGGACTGCTGTGCCGCTCCTCTTCCAGGTCGCCCTGGAGGCGGAGGTGACCGAGTTCCTGGGCCGCGACCGCTACGCGCGCGGCGAGCGTGTCCACGAGGGTGCGCGCAATGGCTACGCGGGCATCAGGGTTAAGACCTCGGCGGGTCCGATCAGCCTGGAGCGGCCGAAGCTGCGAGGGAACCCGGAGCCGTTCGCGTCCCGGCTGCTGGGGATCGGCGTGACCCGGACCAAGGCGCTGGAGTCGTTGGTGAGCGCCAGCTTCGTGCGCGGCCTCTCGGTGCGCGATGTGGAGGCGGCTTTGGAGGAGGCGTTGGGAGAGCAGGCGGCGCTCTCCAAGTCGACGGTGAGCCGGATCTGCCAGGTGTTGGTCAGCCAGTTCGAGGTCTGGCAGAAGCGGGGTCTGTCCGAGTGCGAGCTCGACTACCTGTTCTGCGACGCCACCTTCTTCAAGTACCACCCGCCGGCCAAGGGGGAGCCGATCCTCTGCACCTGGGCCATCACCACCGAGGGCAAGAAGGTCTTCATCGGCCTGACCGCGGGCGCGGCGGAGAGCTTCGACAGCTGGCAGGCCCACTTCCTGGACCTCAGAGAGCGCTGCCTCAAACCACCGCTGCTCGGCATCACCGACGGCGCCTCCTGCCTGGTCGGCGCGTTCGAGCAGGTCTTTCCTGAGAGCCTGCGTCAGAAGTGCACGGTGCACACCGCCAGGAACGTGCTGGAGAAGGTCAGCAAGCCCGACCAGGAGGCGGTCAAGCAGGACTACTGGGCGATCTTCAACGGCATCGAACCGGCGCCCGGAGATGAGGCCGTGTCGGTCGCCCACGCCCGCGCCGACACCTTCGCCGAGAAGTACCGCAGCCAATACCCGCGGGCGGTCGACTGCCTGCTCAGCAATCTAACCGCGCTCACCGCCCACCTGCAGTTTCCGGCCGAACATCGGGAACGCATTCGGCATACCAATCTGCTGCAGCGGACCTTCGGTGAGACCCGCCGCCGGGTCAAGGTCATCGGGCGCCTGCCCGGCGAGAACTCCGGCCTGTCGCTGGTCTGGGCGGTGCTGGACCGGGCCAGTGTCGGCTGGCGCGGGATCGAGACCTCGGTGGCCGGCATCCGACGCCTCCAGGATCTCCGTCGTGAACTCCAGGGACCGCCCGAGCTGCGAGCCACCGGCTGAACAGGTCCTCCCCGGTCCCAGGACGGGTCTCTCCCGCCGCCCGGCCAGGTCTGCGACCCTCGGTGCCGGCGTCGCGGGCGTCCTGGGGCCTCTCAGCGGCTCGGCTCCCGGCCCTCACGACCGCTGATGGCTCTGGCCGACCGTTACACCCGCCGAGGACCGTTCTTCCCGCCGCCCGGCCAGGTCCTGCGACCCTCGGCACCGGCGTCGCGGGCCTCCTGGTGCCTCTCAGCGGCTCGGCACCCGACTCTCACGACCACTGACGGCCTGGCTGGCCCTTCTTTGGTGGAGCCAGGCGGGCGGTGGTCAGGTATAGCGCCTGCACGCATGGCGATGGTCACGTTTCTTGACATTGGTCGTATCGGCGCGTCTAATTTAGGCGACGCAGAATACCCGCGATAAAAGGAGCCCCGGCTTGGCATCGGGCATGGCTCTCGGGACCCTAGGTCGTCGGCGCTTCGGCCGTGTGCAATAGGAGGGTCAAGCAGCTTGTCTCATCAAACCGGCACCGTGCTGGCGGAAGTCGGATTCCTGCTCATCCTTTTCGCGGGAATATGGCTGGTGGCGGCGCAGCTACCCGCCTTCCGCCTCGCCACCGAGAGGACGATCGTCGCGGGGGCCGCGCTGGCGGTCGCAGGAGTGCTTCTCATCGTCGCCACGCGCTGGGGTCACTTCGGTGGAAAATGACATACAAGAAGACTGTCCATCAACGGCTATGTTGGCAAGGGGCCGCCGCTAGTAGCCGACCGTCAGGCGCGTCCAGGACGGTCGCTCCCGTCGCCCGGGAGGTCTTGCGCGACCGTCGGCGCCTGGGTCGCCAGCCTCCTGGGGGCTCTCAGCGGCTCGTTCCGATCCAGCAGGACCCGCTGACGCCTCTTGCCGGCCCTCACGCGCGCCAGGACGATCTCTCCTGTCGCCAGGTGTCGTGTGTGCGACCCTCGGCGCCCGGGTCGCGGCCCCCTGAGGCCTCTCAGCCGCTCCACCTCCGACCTCCCCGGCCGCTGACAGCTGACGCCTCTCGCTGACCCGATAAACGGCCCTGCCTCAGCCTTGGCCGGTCCCGCCCCGGACCTATGATGGTCCCGCCAGGCGGAATGCTCGTCGCCTTTTACACCAAACGGTGGACTCCACGGTGCTCATTGAGGATGCCCGCTTCGAAGAGGAGGATCTGGTCATGGATGCAGCCGCTGGGCGCCTTTGAAGAACGCCGACGATCTCACTGACCGCCAGCAGCGCAACCTGCCCTGGGTCGCACGTGTGAATCACCGGCTCTACCGCGCTTACCTCCTCAAAGAGCATCTCAGGCTGATCTTTCAGCTCCCCTTCGAGGAGGCGGTCGAACTCCTCGGGCAGTGGCTGAGCTGGGCCTGGGGTAGCCGACTGCAACCCTTCTCCCGGCAACGACCTGGTCGGCTACGTGAACAAGAGGTCGACGTCGGCCCGTTGTGCGCCTTCCTGCCAAGTGAGCGTGAAGTGCCAACATCCAGCGGAAGGTACGGTTGGCCCGGTCGGGTAGATCTCGCCTGGACCCGAATCGGCCGCCTTGCTGAATCTGGCGATCGGTTCGGTTGCTGCGAGACGATGGCCTTCGGCAATCAATGTCGAGCGGCCGCGCGGCATCCCGACATACCAGAGGACCTTGGTATTGGCGTTCAAGCCAGCGGTCAGCGGGTAGCTGAAGAGATATCCGACCGCAATGCCTGGCGTCGCAACAACGTATGGGAGAAACTTAGGCGCATTTACGCTTGCCCAGTCGGGCAACACCCCGCCCTTGTGGATCTCAGTCTTGCCACAACCGCCCTCCAATGGCTTGGAGCCCAACGGTAGAGCGTCGGCTGCAGCTGGCGCTGATGCTGCGGGGGTTGGAGCAGGGGGCGGCGCTTGAGTCTGGCTTGCACGAGGCGGCGAACCGCCGCCAGCGCAGGCGACCATCATGACCAGCGCAACCCCAGCGG
>JALZAW010000364.1 GCA_030948155.1 Candidatus Dormiibacterota bacterium
ATCGTCTGCGTCACCCAGTACAGCGTTACGGTGGTCAGCAGGAAGTCCGAGGAGAAGCGCCTGGCCAGATCACCGCGGCTGTCCGACCAGGAGCGCCATTTCTCCAGGATCCAGGCGGCCAGTCCCGCCGGGGAGTCATTGAGAGCGTAGCCGAGAGTCTGGGGTCTGGTCGATTGAATGGCGCTGTAGCCGCGTTCTGCGGAATCCCACCGCCGAGTCTGCTCCACGTAAAGACGCTCGGCCTTCGACAAGGGTCGTGATCCGGGGCCGGTGTACGGCCGGAGGTCCAGGTTGCTCAGGTGGAGGCCGCGCATCGGGCCCGGGTTGCCCAGCGCCATGAACGTGGCGACAGCCGACCCGAAGTCGGTGCCGTGTGCTCCATAGCTCTGGTACCCGAGGCCGCGCATGAGCCTGTGCCAGAGGCCCGCGGTGTACCGGGTCGTCACCCCAGTTCGAGGGGGCCTTTCGGAGAAGGCATAGCCTGGCAGCGACGGAATGACCACGTCGAATGCAGGACCGTCGATGTCATGGGCATCCGGGTCCGTCAGATATGGCACCAGGGTCAGCATCTCGACGAAGGTGCTGGGCCAGCCATGGGTCAAGATCAGCGGTATTCCCCCGCCGCGCCGCGCCCGCACGTGTACGAAGTGGACGCGTACGCCATCCAGCTCGGCATGAAAGTGGTCGAAGACGTTCAGCTGCTGCTCCTGCGCGCGCCAGTCGAAGTCGCCGGCCCAGTAGGCGAGCAGCTTCCGCAGGTAGTCGAGGTCGGTACCCTGCGTCCACGGGTCGCCAGGCGCTTCATCGGGCCAGCGCGTCCCGCGAATGCGCGTCCGAAGGTCGGATAGCACGTCTTCGCCGATCCTGATCGAGAAGGGATCGACGTGGAGTGCCGGCGTCGGCGGGCTCATCGCATGGTCAAGCTGAGGCCCTGGCTCGCATCCGACTGCTCGCTCTTGTGGGTCCTCTCGTCCAACGAAGCGAAATGCTGTAGCAGGAGGCCATGCACGAACTCGTATCCCCCACCGCGGCGCCGCAGCAGGACAAGGTTGGCCGCGTATTCGAGGAAGCCGACCAGGTCCGCTGGGATCGCCCGGTCGCGGGTCAGCAGCGTGCGCAGGGCGACGTGGCGCAGGTACGCCCCGCCGCCGCGCCGGAACCAGGCGATCAGGCCGAACACGATCGCCAGGTGCAGACCCAGGTTCAGCCCGTTGACGGCGGCGAGAATCAGCCCCGAGGGCCCCGCAGCGATCAGTCCCGTGCTGGTTTCGGCGAGGGTCACCACGCCGCCGACCAGACCGCCGGCGACACCTCCCAGAGCTGCCGCAACAAATCCTCCGACCATGCCGTTACGCCTGGACGCCCTCATGCCTTGGCCAGGTCCGGTTGGCGAGGGACGCAGTTGAGGCTGCAGCGCGGTGATCGGACCGAACCCCGCTCCGGTGACGAGCGCACCCAGCAAGCCCCAGCTTGTTACCCCCGACAAGATCAGCAACGCCAGCCCTATGAGATTCGAACCGATGGTCAGCCCGATGATCAGTCCCGCCACGACTCCGAGGGCAGCCCCACCAAGGAATCCCGCTCGCAGCAGTCCCGGCAGATTGTGACCAAGCTCCTTCCAGGACCAGCGCAGGCGATCCGTGGGAGTGATGCCGGACTGATAGCTGGCAAGGCCCACCACCACCCCGAAGAAGGCCGCATCGAGCGCCAGCACGAGCACATTGCCCGCCTGTCCGGGATCGTAGCCTCTGACCGTCACGCTCGCCCCGAAGAGCGTGAACAGGATTGTGACGACGATGTTGGCCAGGGCGCAGATGACCGCCGCGGCGGCTGCCACACCGACTGTGACCAATCGACGCTGGAACCGGGATGCCAGCCAGTCCGGCTGCATCCAGTCCACATAGAGGGTCGTCTGCCCCCGACTAAGCAGGAGCAGCGCGAGATTGACGAGCCAGTCGCGGACCTGCTCGTCGGAGTAGCGCGCAGCCTTCTCTGCCGGCGGTGAACGCTTCAGCATCGTCTCCACGTAGTCGTCGAGGATGAAGCGACGCCGCTGCTCGAGGGTCTGGCCGCCAGGTATGGCGCTCGCCGGTTTGCCCTGGTATGCCAGCGCCATGATGCTCAGGAAGAGCGGCGTCGTGAGCAGCTCCCACAGCTGCTCGTCATCGCGCAAAAGCGACTGCAGGCCGGCAAGCGCCGGCCCGACCTTCTGCAGGTAGTCCTCGACATCGGATCGCGTCAACGGCTGAATCTCAACGGCCCCCCGCAGCTGGAGCCTGCCGCCCTCCAGCCCCCTGTACTCGCCGCTCCGGCTCGAGACCACGATCGGTTGCTGGCCGTGGCCGGCGTGGAAGTCGTTGATGGCCGACAGGCAGGCGATGCGGTGCTCCGGCGTAACCTCGTCCAGCCCGTCCAGCAGCGGAACCAGTGCATCGTGGTTGACCCAGTAGCGACCGAGCGGCCGCGGGACTCCGTAGACCTTTCGGAGCTCCTCGACCAACCACTCGGCGATCGGCAACCGCGCGATGGCCCAGGTCGACAGCTGGAAGACGACCGGCATCGGTTCGGCGGCGTCTGTGGCTCGGTCGAGCAGATGCTCGGTGAGCTCGAGGAGCTGCGTGGTCTTCCCGGCGCCGGGCTCGCCGAGGATCAGGAGCTGGGCACCAACGTCCCAGTAGGTTTCGACGACGCCGGGGCCGGCCGGCTGGCCGCCGGCGGGTTCGTCGAAACGCTGCAATCGGTCGTGGAGCGGGTTGTCCACGTCCGCCGGCCGCTGCAGCAGGCGCAGCTCCAGTGGCGCCATACCCTTCAGGCTGCTCTCCAACTCCCTCTCGACCCAGTTCCTCCGGACCTGTTCCAGGAGGTCGCGGCGGGAGCGCTGCGCCAGCGCGTTGAGCGCGGAATCCTGCTCGACGTCGTCCTGGGACAGCTGCTGCTCTTTCTTGCTGATGAGGTCCAGAACCTGCTTCAGGAGGCGTTCGAGCTGTGGCAGGAGCAGCCCGCAGACGGCGATGACGGTGGCCACGGAGCCGCCGACTCTCAGCGGCGCGGGAAGCTGACCGAGCAGGCTGGCAACGCCTCCAATGACGGCGCAGGCGCCGGCGACTGCTGTGATCACCAAGCGCAGTCGGTCCAACCCCCGCCGACTCATCGCCTACATACTCTGGCCACTGTCAGACCGTCATGCAAATGGCGGGGGGCGAGAATCAGGCCGCCCGTGACGGCAAAGCCGCGCGCCGGAGCCCAGCTTGGCGCCCGCAGCGCCCTCAGACGCCCTTTACTCTCGTAGGCAGGAGCAGCAGGTAGGTGAGCCCGGAACTGGAACTGTTACATAGGATCGCTGAGGAGGGCGTCTCCCTGCAGGACAGGGCAGACGTGGTCATCAGG
>JALZAW010000041.1 GCA_030948155.1 Candidatus Dormiibacterota bacterium
GGGGCAGCGGCGGCACAGTCGGCAGCGGCGGCGCAGTTGGCAGCGGCACCGGCGGCGGCTGGGGTGCCGGCACCGGGACCGGAACCGGTGGTTGGCCGCCACCACCGGGGTTGGCGGGCGGCTGGCCGCCACCGCCCGGGTTGGCAGTCGGCTGGCCGCCACCGCCCGGGTTGGCGGGCGGCTGGTCACCACCGCCTGGACTGGCCGGCGTAGCCGGAGGCTGCCCGCCCGGTGATGGCTGGGGCGCAGCGCCGCCGCCGCTGTTATCGCGCGGTCCGGGGCTCGGGCTTTCCGTCTTGGCCGGCTGGGGGGTGGTTGAGCCGCCCGGCAGCCACTTGGTCAAGCCGACCCGCTGCATGGTCCCACCGACGCCTCCCGGCTGCGCTGAAGCACCTGCGAAGCCCAACGCAAGAATGAACACCAGAGCCAGCGCCAGAGCCGGTGCCAAGTTCAAGCGAGGCCCCCAGACGCGCTTCGGCTTGCGTTCCAACACCTCGCGGAAGGTGGCCGGCAGGTGGTCGGGCCGGTAGGACTCCAGCCCCGCATGGACCAGACTTGGCAAGTCCGGCAGGCGCGCGGGCAGCCGGCTGGGTTGATAAGTTTCCAACTCCGCTCGGATGAGACCACTCCAGTCAGGCATCCTGGCGGGCAGTCGCCGCGGCTCGTACCTATCGAGTTCGGCCCGAATCAGGGCAGCGATAGGGTCGGTCGGCGGCCGATTCTCAGTCTCATCCATTGTCGGGTCCTGAAGCTAAGGACGCACTGGAAGTGGATTCCGTTTTACCTATCACGCCGCGCATGACCCTGAGCGCGGCGGTCAGACGCGAGGCGACTGTGCCTGGCGGGATGCCCAGCGACTGGCTGATCTCCTCCCGGGTGAGATCGCTGTAGTACGTGAGCACCACCACAGCGCGCTGGTTGGGGTTGAGCGCCTCCAGAGCGCGACTCACCGCTGTGCGGTTTTCCGAGCGGTCGAAGTCGCTCACTTCCTCGCGCGTGAACAGCTTGACAGGCAGGAGTCGCGACAGCTTCTGGCGGCGGAGGTGGGATAACGCGAGGTTGATGCCGATTCTGTGCAGCCAGGCGCCGACGGCGGTGATGCTCTCAGATTGGGCCTTGAAAGCCCGCTCGAATGTTTCCTGGGTCAGATCCTCAGCCGCCGCGCCGTCCAGGACAATACCGCGGATCGAGCGATAGATCGGCAGGCGATAACGCTGGTAAAGATCGTCGAAGTCGAGCGATGCCGCCACCTGAGCCATGCCCCCAAAACTACTGCAGCAATGTGGTGCGTGGGAAATGGTAAATCCGCTCACCCAGAAAAGGGAGGCCGGTCTGAGCTGGCCCAGCCGAAGCATTCTGACGGCAGCAGCTGAGGCGCTGGGCCGCCGGGTGGACGAAGCCCGGTTGCCTGTACCTAGAATCCGCATAGTGAACGTCGGGGCGGACGCCAGCTGATGCCGGTCTCGCTGGAGGACAAGTACACCCTCGAGTCGGGCCGCGCGTTCATGACAGGCGTGCAGGCGCTGGTCAGGCTGCCGATGGTCCAAGCTCAGCGCGACCGCGCGGCAGGGCTCAGGACAGGGACGATGATCAGCGGGTATCCCGGCTCGCCCTTGGGTGGTTACGACCTGGAGCTGGCTCGCGCCAGAAAGCACCTGGAACCGCTCGACATCCACCTCCGGCCAGGCTTGAACGAGGAGTTGGCCGCGGCAGCCGTCTGGGGCAGCCAGATGACTGAGGTCTTCCAATCGGCTTATGACGGGGTTACCGGCATCTGGTATGGCAAGAGCCCAGGCGTCGACCGCTGTTTGGACATTTTCAAGCACGCCAACCTGGGCGGCGGTCCGCGTCACTCAGGGCTGCTGGCCCTGGCGGCCGACGACCCTCAGGCCAAGAGCTCGACCCTGCCCAACGCTTCCGAATGGGACTTTGTCGCCTGCGGCATGCCTGTACTGGCGCCGGCCTCGGTCTCTGAGCTGCTGGAACTGGGTCTGCACGGCATAGCCCTCTCCCGCCTGACAGGGCTCTGGGCCGCGCTCAAGTGCGTGACCAATCTCTGTGACGGCGGCGCCACAGTCGATCTCAGCCCAACCGAGCCGCAGATAGTCATTCCCGATCTCGGTGGATTCCAGAAGCCCAATTCCTTCCTCTTCTTCGCGCCCGGCTCGATCGAGATGGAGAGGCACCTCTTCGAGCAGCGCTTCCCCGCCGCCCATGCCTACGCCCGCGCCAACCAGCTGAACCGAATGACTGTTAGCGGCGGCCGGGATCGCTTGGGCCTGGTGGCCGCAGGCAAGTCCTTTTCCGACCTCCGCCAGGCCCTTCTGGACCTGGGCCTGGACGATCCCGCGCTGCGGCAGCTGGGGGTGCGCATCCTCAAGGTCGGCCTGCCCTACCCGCTCGACCCACAGGTGGTGCGTGAGTTCGCGCAGGGCCTGCAGGAGATAGTTGTCATCGAGGAGAAGCGAGACCTGGTCGAGGCCCAGGTCCGCAATCTGCTCTACGACCAGCCCAAGCGCCCGCGGGTGCTCGGCAAGCTGAACGGGGAGGGGCAGCATTGGTTCCCCTACTTCGGTGAGCTTGACGCAGATCTGGTGGCGGAGCGAATCGGCCCCCGCCTACGGGAGTTGGGCGGCGGAGAGGCGGTCTCACGCCGCTTAAGCGCAATCGCGGAGGTCCGCGGTCGCTCCTATGATGCCTTCCTGCGCCGGCTGCCCAACTATTGCCCCGGTTGCCCGCACAGCCGCTCGACAGTCTCGCTGGACGGCGAGCTGGTGGGCGGTGGCATCGGCTGTCACGGCATGGCGCCGATGATGAGCCAGCCGGAACGGCGGACTATCAACGCGGCGCCCATGGGCGCGGAGGGCTCCGCCTTCATCGGCCTGGCGCCCTTCGTTGACACTGAGCACTTCCTCCAGAACGTCGGCGACGGGACGTTTTTCCACTCCGCATCGCAGTCGGTCCGCGCCTGCGTGGCGGCCGGGGTGAACATCACTTTCAAGCTCCTCTACAACGGTCACGTCGCCATGACCGGGGGTCAGCACGCCACCGGCGCCACCGACGTGCCGACGCTTACCCGCTACCTCGAATCGGAGGGCGTCAGGCGCACGATTGTGGTGAGCGAGGCCCCAGATCGCTGGCAGTCAGCCAGGCTGGCGAGCAACGCCAAGCTCTTTGCCAGGGAGCGGTATGAGGACGCGGTGCGCGAGCTGCGGGACATCCCTGGCGTTACTGTGCTGATCTTCGACCAGGAGTGCGCGGCCGAGAAGCGGCGCGCGCGCAAGCGCGGCAAGCAGCCGCAGCCCACGAAGTTCATCTTCATCAATGAGGACGTCTGCGAGGGCTGCGGCGACTGCGGCGACATCTCCAATTGCATGTCGGTGCAGCCGATCGAGACCGAGTTCGGCCGCAAGACGCAGATCCACCAGTCGTCTTGCAACAAGGATTACTCCTGCGCGCGGGGTGACTGCCCCAGCTTTCTGACTGTGATCTCAGAAGGGGGCGTGGTGCGCAAGCCCGTGCCCGAACTGAGCCTCGACAGGTTGCCCGAGCCTGGCAGCAAGCCGAGCGTGCCGGCTGACGGCTATCGCGTCTACATGCCAGGCATCGGCGGCACCGGCGTCGTCACCACCAACCAGGTGCTCGCCGTCGCCGCCATGCTCGGCGGCAGCGCTGTGCACGCACTCGACCAGACAGGGCTGGCGCAGAAGGGAGGGGCTGTCCTCTCCTCCTTGGTCATCCTGCCCGGGGAGCAGGATCCCTACCGCTCCAACCGGGTGGGCCTGGCGGGCGCGGACCTTATGCTCGGCCTCGACGCGCTGGGCGTCGTGGCGCCGCTCAACGCCGACCGGATGGCGCCCGGCCGCACGGTGGTGGTGGCCGACTCCTCGCTGCAACCCACCGCAGAGACGGTGCGTCACGTGGACGTCCTACTGCCCGGCAAGAGCGCGCTGGAGCGTGCCATCGATCAGTGGAGCCAGCCCGAGCGGAACGTCTGGATCGACGCCGGCAGGACGGCTGAAGCGCTCTTCGGTGACCAGATGCTGACCAACACCTTCATGCTCGGGGTCGCCTATCAGTCGGGCGTGCTGCCTGTCGCCTTTGCCGATCTGGAAGAGGCGATCCGGCTGAACGGGGTGGCGGTCGACCGCAACCTCCAGGCCTTCCGCTACGGCAGGCTCTATCGCCACGACCCGGCGGCGGTCAGGCGCGCTCTCTCGCCGCCGCCCATGCGCTATGAGGAAGTGCGCAAGCAGTACCTGGAGCGGCTCGGCGACGCGGGCGGCGCCTACCAGGAGATGCTGGCCGACGCCGGCCGGGCCGGCTTGAGCGAGGATCTGCGGAGGGCCCTGGCGCATCGCTTGGGTGAGCTGATCGGCTACCAGAACGCGGCTTATGCCCGCCGCTATCTGGCTCGGGTTCTGGCCGCGCACGCCCGCGAGCAGCAGGTGCTGCCAGGCCGTGAGGAGCTCGTCACTCAGGCGGTCCGCCACCTCTACAAGCTGATGGCCTATAAGGACGAGTACGAGGTCGCCCGGCTGCTGCTGAAGCAGGAGTGGGAGCTGCGGCTCAAGGAGACCTTCGACAAGCCCAAGGTCCGCTACAACCTGCACCCGCCCTTCCTGCGCGACCGCGGTTTGAAGCGCAAGCTGGAACTGGGCGGCTGGTTCCGGCCCTTCCTGCGGACGCTGATCCCGCTGCGCCGGCTCCGCGGCACCGCCTGGGACCCGTTCGCGCGGAGCGAGATCCGGCGCCTGGAACGGGCGCTCATCAGCTGGTATGAGGAGTTGCTGGACGACATCTGCGCCAACCTCACGCCAAATAATCACGCGACGGCTGTGCAGCTGGCGGCAACGCCCGACCGGATCCGGGGCTATGAGCAGATCAAGCAGCGCAACGCGGACCTGGTCCTAAAGCATGTCGAGCGGAAGCGCGGGGAGCTGCAGGAGGTGGCGGCGACAGCCTGAGCCGTGAGGTGCGCCGACCGCCTGGTCGGGCCCTGGCTAGTTCCGCCTCAGCGGGTGTCTCCGGAATTTGACGGCTAGATCGATCCGGTCGTCGAATCGCCATTCCGCTTCAGAGGACCAGATCTGGTGGAGCAGCGCCTCGAACTGGCTGTTCAGGTCCGGCGCCGCGGGCCCGGCGGGGGGGTACGCGGACTCGTCATTGCTGGATCGTGAGCTGGATTGCTGACTCATCGTAGAAAACCTCCTGCGTTATTGACTGTGAAACGAATCAGCGCTCGAAATGGTTCACAGATGGCGTGACCTCGACTGACGCCGGCCGCCTTGCCGCTGTGCACACGGGCCGGCCGACCTGGCGAGTGACGCCGGAAGGCAAGCGCTGGCGCTCTTCCTTCGTGAAGCAGTTGGTCGAAGGGCCGGTCTGGCTCGATTGGGAGAACCTCGCTGGTGACCAGCAGGCGGATCTTGGCGTTCACGGCGGCCGGGACATGGCCGTGCTCTGCTACTCAGCCGAGCACTACCCACTCTGGCTGGAGGAACTGGCCTCGACTGAGCTGGGACCGGGTGGATTCGCCGAAAACTTCACCATCGCCGGCCAGGAGGAGCGCACAGTCTGCCTGGGCGATGTTTACGAGGTGGGGGAGGCCATTGTCCAGGTCTCGCAGCCGCGCGGTCCCTGCTTCAAGATCAGCCGTCGCTGGAACCGGCCCGAGCTTCTCGACCGGGTGGTCGAAACCGGCCGGTACGGCTGGTATCTCCGGGTGCTGCAGCCGGGACTGGTGGAGGCCGGACAGACGTTGATTCTGGCCGATCGGCCCCATGAGGAGTGGACAGTCCGACGCGCCGCCGACGCGCTGCAACTGCGTAAGCGAGTTCCGGCCGAGGCGCGGGCGCTGCTCGAGTGTGAAGCCCTGGGCGCCAGTGCTCGCCGAGACCTGGCCAAAACCGAGTTGCGCTCGTTCTCGGCTAGGCGTTCGGCCAGCCGGGGATAACGCTGAGCGCCGACAACTAGGCAGACCGAAACGAGCCGTCGCTCACGAGCGTGCGGCCACGCCAGGTGTGCTTGCGTCGCACGGCACTGGCCGTCAACGCCAGAGCCGCCGGGATGTCGGCGAGCGGCGAAAGCCAGTAGGTCCAGCTGATGCTTGCGTACGCGCGCCGGGTGCCCAGCAGGACGCCCAGCCGCAAAACGAGCAGGGCCAGGTTCACCGACCGGAGCGCGCCGGGCCGCCGGCTGGTCAGCAGGCTGAGCGGAAGCGGGAGCGCCTGGGTGAGCAGGGCACCTGCCAGCCGGGGCCAGTCCCGCCAACTCCAGAAGCGATCCCTCAACGCCAGCGAGCGCGGCATTCCGCGCCAGGCTTCGCCAACTGTCTCGTACATCCGGGTGGTGGCCGCCCCTCCGCCCTCGAACAGTCCGACGGCATAGCCGGCCGCGGTCAGCTCGCGCGCCAGACTGACGTCCTCGCAGGTGGACGCGCGAACCCTGCCGAAGCCACCGATCTCGCTCAGCGCTCCGCTCTCCAGCAGCTGGCACTGGCCGCTGGCCTCCGCTCGCTGCGGCGTCCCGCTGATCCGGCCGGGCCGTCCCTGCCGATAGATGTAAGTAGTCAGCAGAGCGGGATGCAGGGCTCCCAGCCAGAGGCCGGGCACCTCCTGCCGGGTGGCCAGGCTGGTGGAGGCAAGGCCTGACCGCTGCGCCTGCCCCAGAAGCAAGCGAAGCGCGCCAGGCCCCAGGCGCACGTCGGCGTCCACCGTGAGGAGATGGGTTCCGGTCACCAGCCGGCGGCCTGCCTCGAGGTTCCAGGCCTTACCGTTCCAGCCTGGCGGCGGTGCCCCCACCCGCACAACCCGGAGCTTCGGCTCTCCCGCCGCGCATTGCTCTGCCAGCGCCACTGTGCCATCCTGAGAGCCGCCGTCCAGAAGCAGGATCTCGCTCACCTCCGGAGCGAGGCGGCAAAGCCCTTGGAGGCAGGGATCCAGCCTGCGCTCCTCGTCCAGCACCGGCACCAGCACCGAGACGGCAGCCGCGTCACTGCGGACCGGCCGAGCCGTGCCGGTCTGCGACCGCCGCAGAAACCGGGCAATCACCAGCGCAGCCATGACCGCCTGCCCCGCCGCCAGGGCAGTGCTTATCAAGCCGGCTTCAATCGCCGGCTGTTGCGGAGCTGACCCAGATCGGAGGCGCCGATCGCGAACATAGCCAGGCGGAGCGTCTCGCACAGCTCAGCCGCCAGCTCAGCGGCCGAGCCGGCGGCCGCGGCGCGAAGGAACGGGCCGGCCAGCCCCGCCAGATCGGCGCCCAGCGCGATCGCCTTGGCGACGTCGATACCGTCCGCAATGCCGCCGCTGGCGATGAGCGTCGCCTCCGGAGCCGCCGCGCGGCCCTCACGGATCGCGGTAACTGTGGGAATGCCCCAGCCTGCGAAGGCGCCCGCGACGCGGGCTCGGACAGGGTTGTCCAGCCGGTGCCGCTCGACCTCACTCCAACTGGTTCCGCCGGCGCCGGCGACGTCGACCGCCGCCACCCCGGCGTCCCAGAGGCGCCTCACCAAGTCGGCGGCGATGCCCCAGCCGACCTCCTTCACCACCACGGGAACCTCGAGCTCCGAGCAGAGACTGGCGATCCTGCCCAGCAAACCCGAGAAGTCGGTGTCGCCGGCCGCCTGCAGAGCTTCCTGCAGCGGGTTCAGGTGCAGCACGAGCGCATCCGCCTCCAGTTGATCGACCAACCGGCGGCAGGCGTCTGCGCTGATGCCACGGTTCAGCTGGATCGCGCCGAGGTTCGCCAGCAGCGCCACATCTGGCGCTTCGGCCCGAACCTCGAAAGTGGGCAGAAGGTCAGGATCCTCCAGCAGCGCCCTCCCCGAGCCGAGGCCCATGGCCAGCCGGAAGTGCTGCGCCACGCCCGCCAGGCCGCGGTTCAAGCGCCCCGCTTCTTCGACTCCGCCTGTCATGCAGGAGAGCAGGATGGGGGCACCCAGGCGCCGGCCGAACAGCTCGGTCTGGAGATCGACACCGGCGAGCGAGATCTCCGGCAGCGCCACATGTTCAAAGCGCCACTGCTCGAACCCTGCGCTGACGCCCTTGGCAGCCACGTTCTCCTCGATGTTGATCCGCAGGTGCTCCGCCTTGCGGTGCTCGATCGCCTTCACTGCCGCTCGCTGGAATGTGCGTCCGCGCCTACCCGATCGGGTGGGCTGCCAGGGCTCAAGCGGGTGCTGTGATTCAGCCGCTCCACGTGCTCGCGCATCAACCGCCGGGCAACATCCAGCACGCTCGAAATGGCGGTCAGCACATCTTCGGCTATGGCCATGTCGCTCAGCTCCCGCCGCATCTCCTCGCCCAGGGGGACGAAAAGGACCTTGAGTTGGGTCTTCACGCTGGGCGTGAGCACCACCACAGTTCGCCGGCGATCCTGCGCATCCGGCATGCGCTGGGCGTGGCCGTGATCGACCAAGCCATCGATGACGCGGGTGGTGGCGCCGGTGGTGAGGGCGAGCATCCGGGCCAGGTCGCCGGCCGTGGCCGAATCCCCCGCCGCCCGCAAGCAGTGCAGGGCGCGCAGCTCAGTGCGGTTCAGGCTCATGTGCTCGGCCGCCGCACCACTGACGGCGTCCACCTCGGTGGCCATCATCCGCAGGTGCAGCAGCACCTCCTCCAGCGGAGTGAAGGGAAGAGATCGCTGCATGTTGGGATTATCAGCCAAGATACTTAGTAAGTGAGCGAATTCAACCAAGCAGGGACTGTTGACGAGGCGGTCATCAACCTGCTCTCCGACTTCCTGGCTGCGCGCCGGCAGCAGGCGGCAGACCTGGACGAGCGTCTGCTCGTCCTGCACGCGGAGTTGGAGAGCGCCATCCGAGCGCCTGGTAAGCGGCTGCGGCCGCTGCTCGCCTGTTGGGGCCATCGGGCCGCCGGCGCGGCGGTTGGCCGCGAGATGCTGCAGGCCGCGGCGGCGCTCGAGCTCCTCCACACCTTCGCTCTGATCCAGGACGACGTCATCGACCGGGCGCCGACGCGGCGCGGCCGTCCGGCCAGCCATATCAGGCTGGCAGCGGCGGCGCAGGGTGGACGCCGCGACCGCTTCGGGGAGAGCGCCGCCATCCTGCTGGGCGACCTGGCCCTCATCTGGTCGGGCCAGCTGCTGGTCGAGTCAGGCTTTCCACCTGAACTTCTGCAGGCCGGGCTCGGCATTTACCACGAGCTGTGCGCCGAAGTGACGCTCGGCCAGTATCTCGACATCGTCGTCTGCCACACGGAGCGGCTGACGGAAGAGGACGCCCTGCGCGTGAACCGTTACAAGACAGCCTGCTACACAGTCCAGCGGCCGATCCAGCTGGGCATGGCATTGGCCGGCGCGCCGGCGTCACTGCTCGAAAGCGTGCCCGGTTTCGCGGTCCCTGCCGGCATCGCCTTCCAGCTCCGCGACGATCAGCTGGGCGCCTTCGGTGACCCGGGGTTGACGGGGAAGCCCAGCGGTCAAGATCTGCTGGAGCGGAAGCCGACCTGGCTCTGGGCCCGCACGCTCCGGCTCAGACCCGACGCAGCGCGACTGCAGACCGTGTCCGAGCTGCGGGCAGCAGCCCTGGAGTCCGGCGCAGCGGCGGCGGCCGAAGCGGAGATCAGCCGGCTGGAAGCTGAGGCGCTGGCGGCGCTGCGCGCAATGCCCGTCGCCCCAGCGGCCGAGGTTGAGCTCGAGCAGCTCACGGAGCGGCTGATCAGGCGCAATTCGTGATGCGTTACGCCTACCTGGTGGCCCTGATCGGAAGCTGGGCGGGAACGCTCCTCCTGGCCACTCGCTGGCGGCTTGGCTCGGGGCGCCGCCTGATTCGGGCGCTGCTGATCACGGTTCCGGTCTTTCTGGCCTTCGACGTGTTCGGCTCGGTGCGCGGCTGGTTTGCGAGCGACCGTCGGTTGAATTCGGTCATCTTCCCGCCTGGCATCCCACTGGAGGAACCGATCCTGCTCGGCTTTCTGACACTTCTGTCGGTAGTGATCTTCCGCCTCTTGTCGCGGAGGCTGGCGCCTCGGTGAAGGAGTACACGCTGGCCTCCGTCGCAATTCTGGTGGTGGCGGCGGTGCTGGCCGGGCTGACAGGAACCTGGCGGCGGCGAGCTTTTTGGGCCGGACTCGGTGTCTTCGGGCTCCTCACGGCTGTCTTCGACCTCCTTCTGACGAGTGCCGGTCTTTATCACTACGGCGACAGCTATCGGTCGGGTGTTGGCATCGCCAGGATGCCGGCAGAGGATCTTCTCTACGGCCTCGCCCTCTATGCCGTCGCCGTCAGCGCCTGGTGTGGTCGCCATGCTGAGAGCTAGCCGGCCCTACAGCTGGATCAACACTGCGCTTCCCTTCCTGGCTGTCGCGTTGATCACCGGCCGAGTCACGGCGGCGGTGGTGCTGGGCACCTTGTATTTCCTGCTGCCTTACAACCTGCTGCTCTACGGCGTCAACGACCTCTTCGACTACGAGTCGGACCGTCGCAATCCGCGCAAGGGGGGAGCGATCGAGGGAGGCTTGGTCCCGCCCGCTCAGGCGGGGCGCCTGCTCTTGACGATCGCGGCGACCAATCTGCCTCTGCTGCTGGCGATGGCCTGGCTGGCGGGTCCGGTTGCGGCCGGAGTGCTGGCGTTGACAGTGCTGGCGGCTATCAGCTACTCGGCGCCGCCCGTGCGGCTCAAGGAGAGACCCTTCCTTGACTCGCTCAGCAGCTCTCTCCACTTCGTCCTGCCGCCGGTCTGCGGCGGGCTGTTGGCGGGGACCCAGGTCAGCTCCCTGCCCTGGCGCTTTCTGCTCGCCTTCCTGCTCTGGGGAATGGCCTCTCAGGCGCTGGGAGCGATCCAGGACGTTGAGTACGACAGGGCTGCCGGGATCGGCTCGATCGCCGCCTGGCTCGGTGGCCGCACCACCGCCGTGGCCGCTTTTGCCGTCTACCTGCTGGCCGGAGTCTTGACGGCCACAGGTGGTGGTCCGGCCCTGTTGGCAGCGGTGGTGGTCCTGCCCTACGCAGCACTGGCGCTCGTCGCCACCCGGCGGGCGCGCACTGCCTGGCGCGGCTTCCTGGGCCTGAACCTGGTCGCAGGCTGCTTTCTAACGCTGCTGCTCCTCCAGGTCAACGGCGTCTTCCAGCAGCGACTGGGAACGCCCGCATGAGCCAGGCTCGGCGACGGGCAGTGGTGATCGGCGCCGGGCTCGGCGGTCTTGCCTGCGGGATCCGGCTGGCTGCTCGGGGTCTCGACGTGACGGTCCTGGAACAGGAGGCAGTGATCGGCGGCCGGGCAGCCCAGATCCGGGAGGCGGGCTACACGTTCGACGTGGGCCCCTCGCTCATCACCATGCCCTGGGTGCTGGAGGAGCTGTTCAGCGCCGCCGGCGAAGACCTGCATCAGGCCGTCAGGCTCCGACCTCTCGATCCCTTCTACCGCATCGCCTGGCATGGGGAGAGCCGGAGCTTCCTGTTCAATGGCGACCGCGCAGCGATGCTGGAGCAGATCGGCCAGTTCTCCTGGGCCGACGCCGCCCGCTACGATGCCTTCCTGGCGGCCAGCCGGGCCATTTATGAGCAGGCGATCCTCGTCGCTGGACGGCGCAGCTTTCTACGTCTGCCCGACTTCCTGTCGCTCGTGCCGGCGATGCTGCGGCTGGGCGCCCTGCGCTCCGTCGACGCGTTCGTCGGCCGCTTCTTCCAGGAGCCGCATGTCCGCCAGGCCTTTGGCTTCCACCCGCTCTTCATCGGCGGTGACCCGTTTCGCGTCCCTGCCGTCTACGCCGCGCTGGCCTATCTCCAGATCGAGCAGGGCGTCTGGTACGCGGAGGGTGGCGTGCACGCGCTGATCCAGGCGCTGGGCAAGCTGCTGCAAGGTCTCGGAGGCCGGATCGAGACAGGCTGTCGGGTGAAGCGCATCCTGACCGCCGGGAACCGGGCGTCGGGCGTGAGGCTGGAGGGCGGGGAGGAACTGGCGGCGGACCTGGTGGTCAGCAACGCCGACGCGATGGCCACCGTTGCCGAACTGCTTGGCAGGTCCCGGCCTCGGCTGCGTTC
>JALZAW010000365.1 GCA_030948155.1 Candidatus Dormiibacterota bacterium
GGTCCTGGGCGGCCGCACCCCGCCCGGCTCCCCGCCCTACTACCTCACCCGCTTCCCCTTCTAGGTTCACTCATAGACTCCGCCCGTGACCGGGGACCTCGACGAGGACCTTCGCGAGGAGCTTCTCCGCCCGGTTGCACGAGATCAGGAGGTCCGCAACCGCATCATCGAGTTGGGCCTCGGTGGGTCTCCGGAGGCGGACGCTGTCGCCCAGGAGGTCGAGGACATCGACCGCGAGAACACGGATTGGCTGAGGGGCGTCGTGGAGAGCCAGGGCTGGCCGCGCTCCTCGAAAGTCGGCAGAGCTGGCGCCAACGCCGCGTGGTTGCTGGCTCAGCACGCGGATCGGATCCGGCATGACTCCGTGGTATGAGCAGCGTCTCACGCCGGCCGACTTCGGATCGCAGACGGTGACGAGGTCGAAGCTGTTGTCTGTGAATGGGAGAGCTCTCGCCTCGGCCTCAAAGAGCAGCCACCCTCCCGGCCGCCTGGGCAAGCATTGAGCGGGAGGTTCCACGCCGATCACGGTCGCCGGTTGCACACTGGAGCTCGCCATCTCCGCCAGGCAAGGCCCTGTGCCAGTGGCGACGTTGAGCAGCCGCTCTTCCGGACGCACAGCTGGCCGTTTGAGCGGAACCGACAGTTCATACAACCTTCTGAGCAGGCCCACCTGACTGTCCGTCAACCGTCGGCGAGCGGTCCCCGCTAGGTGCTGGCGCCAGTCCCACAGCGATCCCACCACCACCGTCGACGCCGGCGCTGTCGGCTACTTGATCAGGGACGCCGAGCACGGAGGAGCTCTTGAGCGGCATCCGGGCCGCGGGGCGGGGGTTCGTCGCTCTCGCTGCCGGCGGCGCTGGCGCTGCTCTCTGATCGTCCCGCCCGCCCGCCGCTCACCCGCCGCGAGCGCCAAGGCCTGGCGCTCGTTGGCAGCGCCTGGTGGCACCTCGGTGCCACCTTCCAACGGCTCGGGGTCAGCGACCGCATGCAGGCCGCGCTCTGGGCCGAGAGGAACAGCCTGCTCGAGTAGCGCAGCCGCCTTCGCCGAGGTCCTAGGACCGAGGGTTAGGACCAAAGGCCGATGGAGGAGTGCGACCCGGTCGATGCGATGCTCGGGGCCTGTGGAGACCCCGATGCCGGAGCAGCGCCGCCACCAGGTCAAGGCTGACGTCCGGGTCGCGCTGGACGAGATCCTGAGAAAGCAGCGGCCTGGCCAGTCGGTCCCTCTGCTGTCGAAGCTACCCCCTTGGCGGGCCGGCCTCAGGGCCGGCCCCCGAGGGCCCCGCCGCCAGAAAGGTGGGGCGTGATGCGCGGTGGGGGCTACGACGAGTCTTTCGAGCGCTGGGGCAACCTGCGCGGACCAGAAGCCGTAACCGCCCGCCTGCAGGCTATCGAGACGCGGCTCGAGCAATTCCGTCGGGAGCTCGTCGAGGTGGGACGCTGGGCTGACCATCCGGCCTGCCCGGAGTTGAGCAGTCCCCTCAAACGGGTGCGCGAGCTTCTCGAGGACATGGCCCGACAGGTACGGCAGGCGCGCGAAAGGCGACGGCACCGGTGAGCAGATAGCCGAGGACCAGGGCCCGCCTCGAAAGGGTGGGGGAGTTCTACTGCACCCGTTTGGCTCGTTCGGCCTTGTAGCTCTCGCTGATCGCCTGCTCCACGTGCCGCAGCTTCGAGCTCCAATCTCGCAGCTGCCGCACCTGGCCGGCGAGCTCCTCCTTGTCCACGAGCTCGAGGTGGGTGAGTGCCCTCAAGAAGTGCGAACGCCCTATCACGACTTCTGCCTGGGCGGCCACCAAGCGCTCCTCGACCTCGCTCGGCTCGCTCACGCCGCCCCCAGACCTAAGGGCAGGGCCCCTACGGCGCCCACCCGGGGCAGCCAGCGCTCCGTGCGCCGGGTCGGCACTGCCACTGAGCTCGCCGACCCGTGCTCACGGTTCGATCTTCACACAGCGCCGCCGCTCTCACCTTGAGTCTCGGAAACCTTCGCCACACGGGGATAGACGGCCTTCGCCTCGTCGATCCAGGTCTGGCACTCGTGCACCGACAGGCCGATCACCTTCCCATGCCGCGCCTCGATCATCTCCTTGAGGGAGCTTGCGCTACGGTGCTGCAGCTCCTTGATCGAGTCGATGCCACAGCTCTTGAGCATCTCCGCGTGCTTGGGACCGATGCCTTTGAGCTCGGCCAGGTCGTTCTTCACATGTCCGGCGGAGTCTCGTCTTGACTCTGTCATAGCATCTCCTCCCATGTCCTAGCATCTCTCCGGGGAAGTGGAGGGCTCAGATGGGGGCTGGAGGGGCCTGGCTGGCAGACCCGAGAGGCTGCCCGGACCGGCCCACGGCCTCTCGCCTCAGTCCTGGGAGTTCCAGTATAGGTGGGCTGGACGGAAAATTGGCACGACCTTGTGCTTGTTTTTTAGGAAACCGCGGATGCCGCCGGCATCACGCAGATTCCCCACGGCGATTGCAGCCCCATCAGACCGTTGACAAACTGCGCATCGCGAGGCGGATGCAGCGGCTCGGTGCCCGGTGATTGACGCCCGACGCATGCGACGACTTCCCCCATCTCGATGGCACTGGACTGCTGCAGGCGCGCCACTTTGATGTCGAGGCGCTCGAGCTCTGGATTCCACATGAGATCGAGATTAGCGACAAGGTTGGCAGCCGGCAGGGTCGACGACCCTGCACTGGACCACGGTCCCACGGCCCGCGTGGTCGAAGGCGAAGCCGTCGATCGATGCGAACGTTTTGTTCCACGCTGGCGTATTCGGTGTCCTCGGTGTTGTCGAGCTTTCCCTGTCTGGCGTCGGCGGCTGCGCGTTTCTTATGTTCGATGCTCGACCCGACGGTCACTGCTACCTGCGCGGCGCGGAGCGGCGAAAATTAGAACGAATCGTGCTACTTTGAGCACATGACACGGCCCCATCCACTCTCTGTCGCCGAGGTCGCGGCCGCCCTCCAAGCCTCGGACGGCCACGTCCGCCGATTGCTGATCAGTCAGAGGCTCTATGGGATCAAGGTGGGGTCGTTCTGGGCCGTCTACGAAGAGGATCTGGAGACCTTCAGGCGGTTGAGACGTCGACCCGGTCGTCCACCCAAGGTCCGGACATCGAATCCGCATCACCAGCGAGCAGGCCTCGGCGGGGACGAACGACGCCCTCCTGAGGCCTCGCCGCAAGAGCAGTGAAGTGACCGCGAGCACCGAGCACCCGACCCCGCTCAGCAACGCCACCCTGGCCTCCCTACCGCAAGGAGTCCCGCTGTCAATGGCCATCTCAAAGTACGCGGTTTTGGCCAACTGAAAGTCCGCACCCTGCCGGCGCTCATTGATCCTTGGGCGGCGCACCTCTTCGCTTCGAGCCTCACGCATCCGGAAGGATTC
>JALZAW010000366.1 GCA_030948155.1 Candidatus Dormiibacterota bacterium
GGCGTGGTGACCGGTAGAGACGTCGAAGTGTTGAGGTGGGTCGGTCGACACGGGGTCGTGTCGACCGAGCAGATCGCGAAGCGATTCTGGCCAGCAGGATGCGCTGGCTGGACAGTCAGACGGCGGCTGCGGCAGCTGGCAGAGGCCAGGCTAGTGCGAGAGCACAGGCCAGGCTGGCGGCGGCAGAGCAAGCTGTGGCTGGCCACAGCGCGAGGGCTTCGGTTGACCGGCGTGGCGTTGCGACCGGCCAGGTTGATTGGCTGGCGGCTGAATCATGACCTGGCGCTGGTGGACCTCTCGGAGCAGCTGCTGAGCGAGATCGCTGGCTCTGTCTGGCTGACCGAGCGTGAGCTGATGGTGGGCGGCTGGCGAACCAGCCTCAAGCTGCGCCGGCTGCCTGACGGCCTGCTCATTCAGCCGGACGGGCGCCGTTTCGCCGTTGAGCTGGAGGCCAGCCGCAAGCAGGCTGAGCGTTTGCGCCGAATCGTGAGTGACTACATGCCGGCGCTGCGCGGTCCTAACGCGCTGGCCGGGGTGATCTGGTATGCCCGACCCCAGCTAAGCGCTGGCGTCGAGCACCTGCGTACCGCCGTCGACTCCCTGGGACTTAGCTGGGCTTTCGAAGTCCGCACCTGGGAGGGCGGCTGATGAACAGTGAAGTCCGCGGCTGCTTGATGAGCACCTGGTTCGGCGGTTGCGTGGTTTCGATCTTGATCGGCTTCGCGATCGTGATCGTCCCGCTCTGGAGCTTCGACCAGTACCTGCACTGGCGGGCGGCGCAGCCAAACCATTCGGCTGCGCCGGTGCCGCTGGCGGTGCATGGCCCGGTCTTCAAGCTAGACGTCGGCCGTCCGCTCCTAGCGCTGGTCGCAGTCGCTCTGGTGGTGGTCGGCCTGTCCGCATTGCGCCGCTTCGTGCCTGGCCGCGTGCACCGGGGCGTGCATCGAGCCATTCAGGTCGCTGGCTGCATCGTGGCCGTGTTGCAGCCCGGCCTACTCGTGGGTGCCGGTCTTACGGCGCTGGCCTGCCGGGAACGGCCCTGGCCCTTCCGCTATCTGGTGCGCGGTTGCGCGATGGTCCCCGCCACGATCCTGCTAGCGCTCGGCGGCTGGCACTGGGGCTGGCCGCTCCTGCTCGCCGGCTTCCACCTCCCGCTTGGCGCAGCGATTGTCTCCGCCCTGGTGGAGGTCCTCTTGGGCTCGGCCTGGCTTCGGCTATATGTCGACATGACCAGCACCGCAGAGGCCGAAGTCAGGATGGCGAAGCGTGGCCGGCGCCTGCAGAAGCGCTTCGAGCGAGCGGCCGGCCCCAACCCGATCCATCCACCGATCCGGCAGCGCACACGCCGCCACCCAGCCGGCCACATAGACCTGGGTGTCGACCGTGTGGTCGGCAGAGCACTGCGTTTGCCGATCCCGGCCCTGCGTCGCCACGCGACCTTTGTCGGTACCCCTGGCTCAGGGAAGACCGTAGCGATCGCACGCGTAATCGACGGTGCCCTTTCTCAGCCTGACCAGTGGTCTGCTCTGATCCTCGACTGCAAGGGTGGCGACCTGCGCGACCAGGCGCGCGAGCTCGCAGAGGACCATGGCGTCCCCTTCCAGGAGGTCAATCCCGGCCAGCCAAGGTCGCTGCGCTACGACATCACCCAGCTGGGCGGACCGGCCGAGCTGGCGGACAAGCTGACCGCTGCCTTCCCTTCCACACCGGACTCGGCCATCTATCGAGACGCCAGCTACCACGCGCTGGTGCACGCGACAGCTGCCCACCTCTACGTCAACGGCAGGGTCGACCTGGATCAGATCGAGGCGGCTCTCGACAAGACGGCGCTCGGCATCCTCGCCGGCCAGGTGCGTGAGCTTGCGCCCGAGACCTACGCGGCCCTGCTCGGGATCGCAGAGCGGATGGGCAACCCCAGACAGACAACCTCGAGCGCGATCAACGGCATGGCGAGCCGGCTCGGCGCACTGCGAGCCGGCCGTTTCGCCACCGTGCTGAATGGCGACGGACCGTCGTTGGACCTGATCGGCGCTGCGAGCGAGCCAGGCATCACCTACATCAGCTTGCCGGCCCTGGCCAGCTCGGCCGACCTGCGCATGATGGGCAGGGTCCTCCTCAGCGACCTCAAGCTCCTCGCTCACCACCGGCTTGATCCGGCGAATCGGACGCGAACCTTCCTGGTGGTCCTGGACGAGTTCTCAGCCCTGGACGACCCCGACAACGTGCGCGATCTTCTCCGCCAGGCGCGAGAGGCCGGGATGCCCTGCCTCACCGCCTCCCAGAGTCTTCCGGAGCCGGGCGGCTGCCGGAACGAGCTGTTGCAGGCGGGCGTCGTGCTCTTCCTCAAGTGCTTGCCAGTCGACGCCGACGAGTTCGCAATGCTGGCTGGCACGGTCATTGGCCGGGCGCTGGTGCACGAGGTGGAGTTCTTCCCTGTGCGCAGCAGCAAAGGGGCCACCGGAGAGGAGGAGCACTTCCGCTGCCACCCGCGCTGGTTCCGGCTCTTCGCCAACCCTGGACTCTGCGGCGTCCGCTTCGACCAGCCGGGCGAGCTGCCGACGGCGACGATCGCGCAGGTCTATCAGAACGAGCCGGATACCACCCTGGCCGGACGCGCCTGGTGCTGGCTGACGGAACGTCTCAGCGGCAGCCCGCGGGCAGGATCCGCGGGCCAGCCAAGGACCGACTCCGCATGGCAGGCCGGGACGGAGGATGAGGCCGAAGGCTCGGGAGGAGACACGGGGCGGGGGGAGACGGGCCAATTGCTGCCCTTGCCCCCCCAGACGGACAGATGATCGGCTTCGGGGGCGCTTGCCCGGTCAAGCCGCTGCGCGGCTCCTCCACATGCGTTGCGGCCCTGCGGGTGACCTCGCACCCCCTACGGCACGTCTCAGCCAAGGGGGCAAGGGCGGAGGTGGCTCGGCCCAGATGGAGCGCGGAGGTGCTGGAGGTGGCAGGCGAGACCGGCGAGCGGAGGGTCGAGCGGGAGGATGCCTTCGCAGCGGTGCGGGAACTGCTGCGGCTGGCGAGGCGGTGTGTGAGTCCCTTCGAGGATGGCGAGGAGGCCCTGTACACGCAGGCCGAGGCCTTGCACGACCTCGAAGAGTGGCTCAGAGAGCGAATTGAGTGGAGGTAGGGAGATGGCGGAATTCGGTGACATCAATCGCTGGGAATTGACGGGCCGGATGGCACGCGATGCGGAAGTTCAGGAGAGCAACGGCCGGAAGCGATTACGGCTGCGGGTGGCGGTCCATGAATCCGGAGCAGACGGTAAGGCCCACTTCTTCACGGCCGTCTATTTCGGCGGCGGCGAGGAGCAGGCGCGCGACTTCAAGAAGGGTCGCGTGGTGCGGCTCTCGGGCCGGGTGACGGCCTGGA
>JALZAW010000367.1 GCA_030948155.1 Candidatus Dormiibacterota bacterium
GTTGACGGCGAACCGCTCGGCGGTTGCACGCTACGTCCGTGACCTCTTGACGCGTCCAAATCGGCAGGGCGCCAACGTCGTGAGCATTGGGTCCGGTGCAGGCCTCGCCAACGCCACGCTTCAGCAGCGCCTGGTGGCTGTCCGGCTCTTCTACGACTATCTGGTCGAGGAGGGCCGGCGGGAGACCAACCCTGTCGGTCGGGGTCGGTACACCCCGGGCAAGGCGTTCGGCCATCGACGCGAGGGGGGCCTCCTGCCGCGGGTTACGAAACTGCCCTGGATTCCGAGCGACGAGCAGTGGCAAGCAGTGCTGAGGGTTGCGGGTGAGGAGCCGATCCGCAACCGACTGATGCTGGCGCTGGCATATGACGCCGGTTTGCGCCGCGAGGAGTTGTGTTCTCTGCGAACAGACGATATCGATCCCGCTCATCGCACCGTCCGGGTACGTGCGGAGACGACCAAGACGCGGACTGAGCGCGTCGTGCCCTACTCGGCTGCAACCGCGGCATTGCTCCAGGCCTATCTGGTTCACCGTCGCAACCTCTCCCCAGCTCGTGGCCCGCTGTTTCTCTCCGAATCGCGCCGCAACCGCGCTGAACCCGTCAGCTTGTGGACCTGGTCCAAAGTGGTACGGTCCATTGCCGTGCGCGCCGGTGTTCCGGCGTTCAGCACGCATACACTCCGGCACCTCTGCTTGACGGACCTTGCCCGCTCAGGCTGGGACCTCCACACAATTGCGCGCTTTGCGGGTCATCGCAACCCAGCGAGCACGCTGCAGTACATCCACCTGTCCGGACGCGAGCTCGCCTTCGCCCTTCACCGGGGAATGGAGCAGGTGCACGCTTGGCGTGCCGAAACGCTGGCTGCGCCGACGTCTGAAACTACGAGGCAGCGAACGTGACGGAGAAGGCGGCCGTGCTTGCAGCGGCCACGTCAGCCGAGGAGCAGGGCAGCTGGCGGTGGCCCCTGGACGTTGCCAAGTACGACTGTGCGCCAGCCCTCACACTCGACGAAGCGGCGGGCCTAACAGCGCTCGTCCCACACTCGTATGGCTGGCGTCTGGGGCGTGAATCGGAATGGACGGCGGTCGAGCGTCTGGTGCGACCGCTCGCAGACGCTCGCGCCGTGGTCGAGATACGCAGCCAACGCGACGCTTGCATCGCCGACCGCGCAGTAGCGGAGATGCTGGTTGAGACTCGAGAACGACGTAGCTCCATCTGGAGCTGGTCAGCAGCGACCTGGGCCGACGTGCTGGGAAGAGACCAGCGCTCCTTTCTCGCCGCGCGTCCGGGGTGGGCCCGAGGTGACCTTCGGCAGCACATGGCCGCCATCGCCTATCTGCTCCAGTGCTTCACCGAGCTGCAACGTCTGGGACGGTTCGAGCGCTGGGCTCTGGCACGCAAGGTCTTCGGAAGCAGGCGAGTTGGCGCCGCTGTGGCACCGGTGGAGCAGGTCCTCGCTGGATGGGGTTACGCCAACCGTTCTTCGGGTCGTGGCATCCGGAGGATCCTCGGTGAGGCCCTCTTGTTCAACCGCAGCCCTCGCCTCGAGGACCTTGGCATCGAGATTCTCGCCCGCCTCCGGCAAGGCGCCTCGCGCGGAACCTGTGCGACTATCCACCAACTCCAACGCGCCCTGGCCACCCTCGGTATCACGGTCGCACCTGAGCCGCCGGCACCGCTACGGTCACTTACCGACGGGGTGGACGCGCGCTGGACAGAGTGGGTCTTGCGCTGGGAGGCAACATCGACGCTGACGCCGGCTACGCGCAGTAATGCACGAATCCTTCTCCTCAAACTCGGACGTTGGCTGGCATCCGAGCATCCTGAGGTGTACGAGCCTGGGCAATGGAGTCGGCAGCTTTGCGCTATGGCGGTGGCCGCCATCGATCGCATGCATGTCGGTGACTACGTTGCCCATCGTGACGCGCTCGAACCAGGGCGAATCGGGGGGCCGCTCTCGGCACGCTCGAAAGATAACTACCTCGGCATGCTCCGCCAGTTTTTCCGCGACTGCGCTGAATGGGGATGGATTCCGCGGCGCTTCGATCCTGGTCGTTCACTGGCCACCCCCCGGAGCGTCAAAGCCCTCATCGGGCCGAGTCCTCGTGTCATCGCCGACGAGCTGTGGGCCAAGCTGCTCTGGGCGGGGCTCAACCTGAGCGCGGAAGACCTTCCTGCCGGCAAGCAGTATCCGCTCGAGATGGTGCGTGCGCTTGCCCTCACCTGGTTGTTCGGCGGCCTCCGTAGCAACGAGATTGTCAGGCTCCGCCTCGGCTGCGTGCGCTGGCAGCTGCAGCAAGGTGATGCTGACGAGCACGCCGTCTGCCTGCTTGACGTCCCGGCTCACAAGACCGGCACAGCCTTCACCAAGCCGGTGGACCCGCTTCTGGGGCGAGTCCTGGTCGCCTGGGAGGCGGTACGGCCCGCGCAGCCCCATCTCCTCGACCACCGCACGGGCGAGCTTGTCCACTTCCTCTTCTGTTACCGCGCCAAGCGCGTCGGCCTCCACTACATCAACGATGGGGTGATCCCTGCGCTGTGCCGCAAGGCCGGCATTCCCCGGAGCGACGCACGTGGGCCCATCACCAGCCATCGTGCCCGCTCCACCATTGCTACTCACCTGTACAACGCCAAGGACCCAATGTCGCTCTTCGAGTTGCAGGCGTGGTTGGGACACCGGTCGCCAGCGACTACCCAGAACTATGCTGCTATCACCCCGACGACTCTCGCTCGCGCCTACACCGACGCCGGCTACTTCGCCCGCAACCTGCGCACCATTGGTGTCCTCATCGACCGCGATGCTGTCGTGTCCGGCGCTGCCGCTCGGGGCGAGCCGTGGCAGTTCTTCGACCTCGGGCATGGCCACTGCACCTACAGCTTCTTCGAGCAGTGCCCGCATCGCATGGCGTGCGCGCGCTGTGACTTCTACGTCCCCAAGGAGTCGACCAAGGGCCAGCTCTTGGAAGCGAGGGCAAACCTTGAGCGCATGCTCCTTCAGATTCCCCTCACTGATGATGAACGGGCAGCTGTTGAGGATGGTCAGCTCGCCCTCGACGGTCTCCTCGAACGCCTGGCTGACGTTCCTACTCCAGCCGGTCCGACACCTCGCCAACTGGGCCTCCGTCCGCTTCCGGTCATCAATGCTGAAGCCCGACCGACAGGAGGTCGCGTGAGATGAAGACGGTCTTCCTCCCCTCGGGCCCCAGCCCGGGCTACGGCGAGGCTCTTG
This sequence comes from Candidatus Dormiibacterota bacterium, assembly GCA_030948155.1. GTDB lineage: Bacteria > Chloroflexota > Dormibacteria > Dormibacterales > Dormibacteraceae > Dormiibacter. The sequence continues at coordinate 3,232 of JALZAW010000367.1, forward strand.
ACAATTGATTCCACAGAATCTCCACCACAAGTAGCTCCGGCGTCTGGCACGGCGACTTCGTCTGGGAGATCGAGCCGGGCGCCCAGGCCATCCATGCCTACCCGATCTCCTGGCATCCCTCAGAGCGGGAGTGGATCACGGCCG
>JALZAW010000368.1 GCA_030948155.1 Candidatus Dormiibacterota bacterium
CTTGTATCGCAATTGACAGTCTGCAGCTCGGGCCCGGATGTGCGCCCCTCACGTGCGAGCCGTTCGCCGGCCAGCAGCTTCTGACGAAGCGCTACTCCGGCCCCCCGAACTCCTGAGCGGGTCGCGGAGACCCAGGCAGCGTCGCCTGGGCCCTCGCGGATCCCATCCGGCTGATGGCTATTGCTTGACCAGCCCGTGCGGGTTGAGCACGAATTTCTTGGAGGCTCCTTTGTCGAAGTCCTTGTAGCCCTGCGGCGCCTCATCCAGTGAGATCACGGTCGCGTTGACCGCCTTCGCGATCTGCACCCGGTCGTGCAGTATCGCGTTCATCAACCCCCGGTGGTAGCGCATGACCGGGCATTGGCCGGTCGTGAAGACGTGAGACTTGGCCCAACCCAACCCGATCCGGATCTTCAGTGAACCCACCTTGGCGTCCTCGTCGACCCCGCCCGGGTCCCCCGTCACATAGAGTCCCGGGATGCCGATGCTCGCGCCCGCTCGAGCGACCCCCATGACTGAATTGAGGACGGTGGCGGGCGCCTCGTGGTCTGAATCGGCACCATGGCCCTTCGCTTCAAAGCCGACGCAGTCGACCGCGGCGTCGACCTCTGGCACTCCGAGGATCTGCTCGATCTGGTCTGGCACCTCGCCCTTGGAGACGTCCACCGTCTCGCAGCCGAAGCTGCGCGCCTGCGCGAGGCGCTCGGGAATGAGATCGCCCACGATGACCACAGCCGCGCCCAGGAACTGCGCAGAGTGCGCACAGGCCAGGCCCACAGGCCCCGCTCCGGCGACGTAGACGGTGGAACCGGGGCCGACGCCCGCGGTGTAGGCGCCGTGGAACCCGGTCGGGAAGATGTCGGAGAGCATAGTCAGGTCCAGGATCTTCTCCATCGCCTGATCCTTGTCCGGAAACTTGAGCAGGTTCCAGTCGGCGTAGGGGACCATGACGTATTCGGCCTGTCCACCGACCCAACCGCCCATGTCCACGTAGCCGTAGGCAGAACCGGGGCGCTCCGGGTTCACGTTGAGGCAGACACCGGTCTTGCCCTCCTTGCAGTTCCGGCAGCGCCCGCAGGCGATGTTGAAGGGCACCGAGCAGAGATCGCCCTTCTGGATGTACTCGACATCACGCCCAACCTCAATCACCTCGCCCGTGATCTCGTGGCCGAGGATCAAGCCCTTCGGCGCGGTGGTCCGGCCCCGCACCATGTGCTGGTCCGAGCCGCAGATGTTGGTGGAGACGATCTGCAGAATGACTCCGTGCTCGCACTTTCTGCCGATGTTCTTTGGGTTGACGCCTGGCCCGTCCTTGAGGACCAGTTCAGGGTAGTCGATCGTCTGGACCTCGACCTCGCCTGGACCGATATAGGCGACCGCGTTGTTACCCGCCATGTGGCACCCTCCTCTACTCGCGCAAGCGCTGCGCCGACCGGGCGAGATGGTCGCGAAGCCCCACGCACCGGCGCGATACTCACCTCCGAGACCCGGGGACACTTGGGCTCTGTCGCTGCGGAAACGCTGCGCACAGCGTGACCCTTCCCCAAAGCCAGACTGCGCCGGCCGCACCGCGATGTCAAGACTGAATGCTCTCGTTTCTCAGATGCCGTCGGCATCAGCGTCGGATGAGTCGGTCTTCTGAGCCCCGGCAGGTGTGCCTGAGCGCTTTGCTTCGCCCAGCGAGAACCCTCCAAGTAAACCCATCTCGGTCGCTCCAGTGACCTTGGCATTACTGGCAGGTGTTCGGTGACCAGATAGCGCGGACGCCCCGCCCCCATCGATCCTTCGGAGACCTGGTACACGGCTCATTTTTAACCAGCTACCCCGCTCGCCGTGCAGGGGCCAGACGAATACCCACTGGTGCGCGAGGGGCAGGCTCAGGTGCTGACCCAGATCCAAGGCGGCGGGGCGGCCGTGTTGGCCGGCTGCCAGGTGTTCGAGGGACAGGTCTCCCAGGGCAGCTTCGTTAGGATCTCGAGGAACCGGCGCGCGGTCTGGACCGGCCGCATCCGCCAGCTACGGCTGGGCGGGGCCAGTCGGGCGGCCGCAGGCCAAGAGTGCATCATCGCCCTTGACGAATTCAATGACTTCCAGCCTGGAGATTCGCTCGAGGCCTTCTAGCTCGAGCCGTCAAGGTGATGCCCAGCCGGCCCAGCTAGCCACTGAGGCAACCACCACATCGAGGGATCAGCCGTGCGGATCAGGCACGCGGATCAGGCACCTTGTGGGCTGGTTAGGCGGTGCGAGGCGTGGTTCCGGACAACAAAACGGAGGGCCGGACCCGTGCCCGCCGGCGCCATAGCCGACACGCGGGCGAACTCGCTCACAGGCGCACGGCTGACGATATACGGAATCTGCCGCCTTGTCTCCCCTCTCTAAGAGTCAGACTGGAAGCTCGTCCTCGACAGGCCCGTGTGGTCTCGCCAGTTGTCGACCTAGGGGGGCCGACGGTTCCGGTTAGCCGCGTTGCGCCCCTTGACCGCGCTAGGCCAAGTCGTCGACTGCCGGCGGCTAACCCAGTTCAGCTCGCCGGGCTCGACCTCGAGATCCCCGATACGCACCAGCTGCCGCAATCCGTCCATTTCCACCACGGCGGTGTTCTCCAGCGTCGACCTCACCACAACCGGCCCCCGGCGGAACTCGTCCTGACCGATCAGCCGACCTGAGTGGTGAGCGTCGTAGGGCGGGATCGGGACCTCCCCCTCCCGCTCGGCCAGCAGCTCCCTGAGGCGCTCAGGCATCCCCTACCATCGCCAGGATGCCCCGCCTTTGTGGGTCATGCGACACTTCGGGCTCTTTTGGTCGTAGCAGGCTCGCCCCTCTTGGTCGGATCGGGAGGTAGGGAGCGGGCCTGCCTCCCTGGAGCGGACTGGGGCCGTGGCAGCTACACCTGGCTCGGCGGGCAAAGAGCCAAACCGATCTCGTCTCTCGCTCTCGCCAGCAGCCAAGACAAGTTTCGAGTTTCCAGTCTTGGGCAGCCCGTCCGGCGAGAGGAGCTGCGTTCGCCGCCAGCGGCGACCTCTGGCAGAGCAATCGAGCTGGGCCATTCGCTGGCCGATCAAGAGGCCTGCAACCAGCGCGGCTGCAGGCAACCAGAGCCGGGCTCGGCGACTGGACCGACGGACACCGCCCGTTCTGACCAGGTGTTCCCGTTGGCCCGGCTCCGGTTTCAACTTGGCGCCCGTTTCCTCGTTGAGAACCTCCTGGCAGAGCTCGATGCATTGATCGCAGATGTATACGCCGGGGCCAGCCACCAACCTCCGGACTTGATCTTGGCCCTTGCCGCAGAAGGAGCAACTGGTGTAGCGGCGGCGCTTCTCACTCACCGTCACGGCAGACTACGCCGCCGTCCGGCGCACCTCAATCGCGCCG
>JALZAW010000369.1 GCA_030948155.1 Candidatus Dormiibacterota bacterium
AACCAGCACGTGCGAGTCGTGGGCCAGGAGCCAGGCCAGGCCGACCTGGGCCGGTGTGGCCCCGAGGGACGTCGCGGCTGCCACCACGGCGGGGTGCTGGGTCACCTTGGGCACGCCCGGGAACGCCGAGCCGAGGGGGAAGTACGGCACCCACGCCATGTTGTGCTCCCGACACAGGTCGAGGAGCGGTTCGCCGGATCGGTCGAGGAGGCTGTAGGCGTTCTGCACGCAGGCGATGCCGGCTGGTAGGGCCTGGCGGAGCTGGTCGATCGTGACGTTGCTGATCCCGATGCCGCCGATCTTTCCCTCGTCACGCAGCGCCACCATCTCGGCCATCTGGCTGTCCAGGTCGACGCCCTGACCGGCCGCTTGATCGGCATCGAGCAGGCGCAAGTTGACCACGCCCACTTGCTCGACAGCCAGGGTGCGCAGGTTGGCTTCCACACCGGCCCGCAGCTGCTCCGGCCGCTGAGCGGGAGTCCAGCCACCCTGGGCGTCGCGCTCTGCACCGACCTTGCTCACGAGTACAAGGTCATCGGGATACGGGTGAAGCGCGCTGTGGATCAGCTCGTTGGCGACATCAGGCCCGTAGTACTGGGCGGTATCGATGTGATTGACCCCCAGCTCGACGGCCCGGCGCAGCACGGCCAGAGCCGTATCCCGGTCGCGCGGCGGACCCGATACGTGTGGCCCAGGTAGCTGCATGGCCCCGAAGCCGATCCGGGCCACCTGGCGGCCAGCCAGCCATGCGGTACCGCCGGGTGGATCGAGTTGTGAGTTGGCTGGGATCATCTGCTCGCTCCTCTGCGTACATCACCTTGCCGCCCCTTCCCCATCGCGGATGCTGGACCGCCTCGGTGACGGGGTCGTCGATCCCATCAAGGTCGTGGCCGCCGGACGACACCCTGATCAGCACGGGATCGCTCAGCCGCTCACCCGACCAGCTCGAGATCTCGGCCTTTCCCGCGTTCGTGCACGAGATGAGCTGGCCGCGCTCGGTGAAGACGGCCGTGCTTCCGTCACCCTCCTTCACCCGCCGCCACGGCTCCACACCCACGCGTGCGGAGACGACTCCATTGTCCTGCAACCCGCCGGCCAGCTGCTCATCTGCGCTCGCGACGCTACCAGGCGTGGCCAGGACCGAACTCCTCGCCGCCATGCCGAAGCATCGGCGCGGGCTGCTCTTCCGCTAAAGGCGCACCGGCGACGATCCGAGCTGTGATCTGCCGGCTATAATCCCCTGCATGACTGCGCAGGTATCGGAACATCCCGCGCCTGCGCTGCTTCGGGCCCTCGGGGACCCCGTGCGGTTCAAGCTCTTCGGAGAGCTCCCTCCGGAAGACAAGGCCGAGATCCCGGTTGGCGAGTTGGGGCGGCGGCTGGGCGTCTCCGACACGGTCGTCTCGCAACACCTGCGTGTCCTGAGCGGGTTCGGGCTGGTCGGCCACCATCGGAGCGGGCGGGTCGCTCACTACTACGTCAAGGCGGCCGCCGTGCGCGCGGCGAGGGAGGTCCTGGCACAGGGCCTCCCTGCGATGTTCGCGCCCGCCTCGCAGCAATCGCGGCTCTCCGCGAGGAATCAGCTGATCGGGACCGTTGTCGAACTGCGCAGGGGCGAGGTCTCCACCGAGGTCATCATCGACGTCGGCGGGCAGCTCATCGCCGCCATCATCACCACCTCCTCAGCCGATCGACTCGAGCTCGAGGTGGGTGATGTGGCCGCGGCCGTATTCAAAGCCCACGACGTGATCGTGCTCAAGTAAGGAGAGAGTAGTGCTCAAAAGACCGTCCATGCTCTTGTCGGCTGCCGTGGCGCTGGCGCTCGCCGCCGCCTGCGGAGGCGCCGCTTCGCAATCCGCCGCGAGTCCCTCCGCGGATCCGATCACCGGAAACCTGACGGTGCTCGCGGCGGCGTCGCTGACGGATGCCTTCAACAGGGTCGGGGAACAGTTCAAGGCGAAGCACACGGGCGTGGACGTCAAGTTCAGCTACGCAGGCAGTCCGACGCTGGTGACCCAGATCCAGCAAGGCGCTCCGGCCGACGTCTTCGCCTCGGCCGACCAGCCCAACATGCAGAAGGTGGTGGACGGAGGGCTCAACTCTGGAGCGCCGAAGGTGTTCGCCCGCAACAAGCTCCAGATCGTCGTCCAGGCCGGCAACCCCAGGCAGATCCAGACGGTCGCAGACCTGGCCAAGCCAGGTGTCAAATTCGACGCCTGCGCACCCGGCGTGCCCTGCGGAACCTACGCGACCAACGTCTTCCGCAAGGCCGGCGTGAGGTTGACCCCGGTCAGCCAGGAGGACAACGTGAAAGCCGTCGTGACCAAGGTCTCGCTGGGCGAGGCCGATGCCGGGATCGTCTATACCACCGACGTCAAGGCCGGGGGCAGCAAGGTCCAGGGCGTCACGATTCCGGACGATCAGAACGTGATCGCGACATATCCAATCGTGCAGCTCAAGGCGACCGCCAACGCTAAGACCGCGCAGGGCTTCATCGAGTTCGTGACCGGCTCCCAGGGCCAGAAGACCCTGGCCGGCTACGGCTTCCTGAGCCCGTCCTGAGCCTTTTCCGGCGCACCCGCGGGGCCTATAGCCAGCCCTTCAACCCGGTGCTGGTCGTGCTGGCGGCCATCTGCGCCGCCTTCTTCCTGCTGCCCCTGGTCGGGCTGGTGGTCAGGGCGCCCTGGGGATCGGCCGCCGGCGCCCTGAGCGACGAATCGACCATTTCCGCGGTTCGCCTCACGCTGCTCTGCTCGCTGGCCTCGACCGCGCTGGCACTCCTTTTTGGAGTGCCCCTGGCCTGGGTGCTGGCTCGGCTGCATTTCCCGGGCAAGAGCCTGCTCCGAGGCATCGCGACCCTTCCCATGGTGCTCCCGCCAGTCGTGGGAGGCGTCGCCCTGTTGCTGGCTTTCGGCCGGCGCGGGCTGATAGGCCAGCCCCTGGCGACGGCTTTCGGCGTGGGCCTGCCCTTCACCACGCTCGGCGTCATCGTCGCGGAGTCCTTCGTGGCCATGCCCTTCCTGGTCATCGCCGTCGAGGCCGGCCTGCGTTCCATGGATGTCCGCTTCGAGGAGGCTGCGCGCACCCTGGGTGCGGGGCGCTGGATGGTGTTTCGGAGGATCACGGTGCCGCTGATCGCGCCCTCGCTGGTGGCCGGCTCCGTGCTGGCCTGGTCCCGGGCGCTTGGCGAGTTCGGGGCGACCATCACCTTCGCGGGCAACTTTCCGGGCACCACCCAGACTGCGCCACTGGCCATCTACATCGACCTTGACTCACAGCACGCGGAACGAGCGGTCATCTTGAGCCTGCTGCTGGTCGTCGTCAGCCTGGCTGTGCTCGTCGGCCTCAGAGATCGCTTCCTCGGCGGA
>JALZAW010000370.1 GCA_030948155.1 Candidatus Dormiibacterota bacterium
AGTACAAGTCCCGGCCGGAGAGCAGGGGTCAGAACGCGCTTGATCGCTTCCTCTCCAGCCTGAGCCATGACGAGGGGCACCTGGGGCAGATCGCCGAAATCGTCCGCCAGGCTCGCGCCGCCTGCTCAAGCGAACAGCCCAGCGCGAGGTAGGCGCGCGAGCCCTTGGCTCGATTTCGCCCGCTCCCGGTTGGTGCTGGGCGGGGTGCGGCCCGAACAGTCCGCTCAGCTGCGCAGCCAGCGGGGGACGCCCTTCAGCCGCTCGCCGGCCAGCGCTCCCGGACCGCCCACCGCGCAGGCCAGGTTGACGAGCACCGCCAGATAGAAGAGCCAGCGGCGCCCCCCATCGGGCTCCAGGAAGCCAACGGTGACCGCCAAGGCGAGGGCCAGCAGCACCCCGATCCAGGCGGCCCCGCGGCTCAGAAGTCCGAGCAGCAGGAGCAATCCGACGAGCGTCTCAGCGCCCGCAAAGGCCAGGGCAAAGCCGAACCAGTGCGGCACGACCACCTGGAGCAGTAGTTCGTGCAGACCCGGGATTGGGTTCTGAACCGCCGACTGGACCAGGAGCGGCTGCATCCAACCGACGCCGTTCCACGCTCGGGATGCGAAGTAGAGCCAGAACACGCCCGCACCGATTCGAATCACAGCCTGCAGGGGGCCGGCAGCTGGTGAGCGGGAGATCATGACTTGCTGCTGAGGCTAACGGAGCCCGCCGTCGAAAAACGCGACGCCCTCAGGCTTGGAGGTGCGGCCGGAAGGGCCCGTCCGGAACCTGGTCGCACCTGCGGGCCATCTCCGGCGTCGGCTCCTACCACCCCCCGAAATCTGTGATTTCGCGGGGACCCCGGTCCTGCGCTCCTCGCTGCGCGCACCTCGAATACGCTCACCGCGGTGCTCGTCGGCTCCTTGGATCTGACCCACCCTGGCCACCCAGTCTCTCGGCCGCATTCGCGGCCGCACCTCTAGTGCGCTTGCATGCTTCCCGGGAAGAAGAAGTAGAACAGCAGGCCGATCAGGATCAGGTAGGCGAGCAGGACCAGCGTCCAGCCCATGTTGTGCCTGATAGCTGCGCCCTCGTTGCGGACGTAGCTGGTGGTCGCCACGCCGACGCTGCAGGTCTGCGGGGCGACCGGTTTGCCCACCTCGGCACCCACCGAGTTGAGAGAGGGCAGGAGCAGTGCCGGAAAGCCCAACAGCTGGCCGACGGTTTTCTGGAAGGCGCCGAACAATGCGTTGGTGGAGGTGTTGCTGCCGGAGAGCGCAACGCCGATCCAGCCGACCACCGCCACTATCAGGATGTAGGCAGGGCCGATCTTGGAGAACCCGTAGGCCATCGAGTTGGCCATGCCTGAGTAATTGAAGACGTTGGCCAGACCGAAGATGAAGAAGGCGACCAGGAAGGCCCCCCACATCTGCTTCCAGCTGCGAGCGAGCACGCCTGGCAGCAGTCGACCGAAGTCGGGCTTGACGGTCACCGCGAGCAGAGCCAGGATCAGCAGCCAGGCGACCAAGATGGCAGTGCCCGCGACGCCCGGCGCCCAGTTGAAGGCCACTGAACCAGCCTTGCCGGAGATCGAGGACAGGAAGCCGGCCGATGCCTTGAATGGCATGTACTTGGGCAGCGGCGACCAGGGTCCCGTCCAGAGCACCACGACGATCACCAAGATGATGAAGGGCGCCAGGCCCAGCCAGAGGTCACTCCGGGTCAGCGGCCGATTGGCCACCTCAGCTGAGGCCGAATGCTCGCCTGCGGGCACAGCGGGCGTCAGCGCATCCGCTCTCCTCTGATGCTCGGGGTTGACCGGGACGCCGCCGAAGCCCAGCGTCTCCTTGGGCTGCCAGACCTTGATGAACAGCAGGAGGGCCGCGAAGCAGACAAGCGAGCCGACTATGTCTGGCAGATACGGTCCCAGATACTGGGAGGTTGGAAACTGACCGGCGATGTAGGAGAGCGAGCCAACTATCGCCAGCGGCCAGCCAGTCCGAATGCCTCGCCAGCCGCTGACCAGGTAGATGAGGACCCAGGGTGGCAGCAGGGCCAGCACAGCGACTATCTTCCCAATCGAGGCCGAGAGCTCATACAGGTTGAGCTGAGTGACAGCGGCAAGGCCGATGATGGGCGCACCCAGCGCGCCATAGGAGACGGGAGCGTTGTTGGCGATGGCTGCCACGCGGATGGCGTCGAGCTCGGCGATGCCGAAGGCGATCAGGATGGGGGCGACCACCGCCCAGGGGTAGCCAAAGCCCACCAGTCCCTCCAGCAGCGCGCCGAAGGCCCAGGCCAGAAGCAGCGTCTGGACCCGGATGTCCGCGGTGGCTTGGACCAGCAGCCAGCGCTTGAAACTCTCAAACAGACCAGTGAGGACGAGCGTGTTGAAAATCATCACGCCCCAGAAGGTGATCCAGTTGACGGCCCAGAGGCCCGTCGCGCTGCCCAGCAGGTAGGCCCGTAGCGAGCCGTCCAGCGGAGCCTGCCAGAAGAGGAGGCCCAAGAGCAGTGTGATAACCGAGCCGATGATCACCGCCAGCCAGGCGGTGATCCGGAAAACCGCCAGCAGTAGGAGAAGCACAACCACCGGCACTAGCGCCAGCAAAGTGGTCAGCAGCAGGTTGCCGGCCGGATTCAGGACCTGATGAAAGGCTAGAAACATGCTCCCCTCTCCTACTGTTAGTCCGCCGCTGTTGTCAGCGCATCGTACGACTCAGTGCGTCCGGTTGCTCCGCTCTTTGGGGTTCCGCCGCTTGGCCCGCTCGCTGGCGGTCGCGGCGAGCAACAACCCAGTCAGCACTCCGCCTTCGAAGATCCCGTAGAGGATAGAGCGCCAGACCGGTTGATTGAACGGGCCCAGGTTGGCCGCGAAGAGCAGCAGCGTCAGCAGTGGGAAGGAGATCGCAACCTGGACAGCTGTTGAAAGCGCCTCCCACCGCTCTGCCAGACCGAGGCGCCGCCTCGAAGCCATCCCTGGAGCATAGCGGCGGCTTCCAATTCCGGACCCGCGCGGGACCGGTTAGCAGGAAAGAAGCCGCTGGCGCGCGGCCGGATAGGTAATGCTTTACGGTATCGCCGGAGCGGGAGCGCCCAGATCACTCCGTTGCCAAGGAGAGCCCAGTGAGCGACCGGATGCCGCATGAACCCCGACCAGCTGATCAAGGCCTGACGCCTGACGATCCGCGCCGGGGTGCACCCTTGCCGGCAGCCGGCCCGCTCACCTGGGGAGACTCTGCGGCGCCTCCCCCTGCCGCTCCGCAGCCTCAGTACCAGCAGCCAGGCCAGCCTAGCGTTCCGCCTCCGGCCGGCCCTCCGCAGCAGGTGCCACCCGCAGCGCCGCCCCAGCAGCATGCGGAACCGCCGGCTCAGACGCCGTGG
>JALZAW010000371.1 GCA_030948155.1 Candidatus Dormiibacterota bacterium
CTGCACGCCGGGCGACCGGATCCACCGTCACGCCGTCTATTCCGCTGAGATCTATCTGCAGGCCATCATCGACAACGCTGTTCCCAGGGGTGCTGTGCGCTCCACCGCGCACTGCGATCTCCAGGTTTCGGTTTCGAGCAAAGCCGACCGCGGCGCTGACATCGCTGGCATTTGCACACCGCACGACTACGGCGGGATGCCTGTCGATGTCGGCGTTCCACACGGTACGAGCCTCGTCGTACCCCGGATCCTCGGGCAGAAACACCTGTCCGGTTATGCCCGCCCGCAGGGCTTCGACATCAGCGCTGATGACCTGTGCCATGTGAATCTCCTACTGTTCGGACCAGCCCCTTGGAGCCGGTGCGTGAAAACGCCTTAACCTCGCTCTGCACAGCGGCCGTGCTGACCAGAGTGCCGCAGGTGGCGACGAAGCAGACACCGTCAGCCGGAACCGCAAGTCTCTCAGCCTCTAAGACACCTGTCAACCCCTCTGGCGCCACCGATGCAAGCTGCTTTCGTCACCTGTCTGAGCTTTCTGCTTTGAGGGGTTGGTTTATTGAACTGTGGCACGCGATCTGTAAAGAGCGTGGGCGCAAGGCCCCCATCCCGCCCCCCTCCCCACTACCTGCGCCGGAGCTAGGCCGTGGGTCTCCTCGAGGCCGGGATGGATCTGGCCACGGTGCATAAGATGGTGGGGCAACCCTCGGTGTCTACAACTGCGCGGTACGATCAGCGCGACTACAGCGTGCAGAGGAAGGCAGTCACCTGACCGGCGCTCTGCTCGAGGAGCAGAACGACGAGTGGGCGGTTGGCCGGCGCTACTTCAGCAACGAGTCTATGAACAAGCTCTATGAGCCCTCACAAGACGAGGTGGTACAGGCTCTGCTCGAACTGCAGAGCGCTTAGGATGTCAGCGGATCCGCGCGACCGGATTTACACCATCTCGCGCGACGCGACCCCTGATTGTCCATCATCGGCATGTGGCTAAAACTTCCCTGTCGGCGGACTAGCTGCCAGCCATGGCTCGTGTCCCGGTCCCCGTTGATGAACTCAACCTCGACGGTGGCTCCGCGAGGGATAGCGATCGTCGGGTTGCTGAGACCGCCGATCCGGAAGGTCATCTCGGGATCCCCTTCGAGGCTGCCCAGCACCTTCAGATGAACCGTGGTCGTTTGGAAGGTGATGACTTTGCCGGTCCTATCGACCCTGGCTCCTTCGGGAGCCTGGTCGCCAAAGGTGCGTGCCTGCTCCTCTGGGACGTACCTGACGGCCGCTCCAGCCATCATTGGTCCGATCATCTCGCCATGCAACGTCGCGCCACCCATCTGCTTGTCCAGGGCCAGATGACCGCCCAGGGTGAGGACAGCGGCGGCTCCAGCCAAGCCCGAAGTGCCGAACGCAATCGCGACCAGACCGCCGATCAAGAGCCAGCGCAAGGTCAGCTGATCTCGCGGCGGATGCGCTGGTACTCCTCCTGGCTGATCTCGCCCCGCGCATAGCGTTCGTCGAGGATGCGACGGGCGCTCGAGCCGTCGACCGCAGCCAGGACCCGCGAGGAGGCTGCGAAGTGGATGATTGCCCAGATCCCCACCGCCAGGATGCCGGCGAAGATCAAGAAGCCGAAAAGCATCCAGAGAAAGCCGAAGCCCATCATTCCAATGTCCATCTACTACCGCCCTATAGTAACCTATTTCCCGATGCTACTTCCCGGCTGCCAATGGGAGGCAGCACAGCCGCTGGGATCAGCGTGAGTGAGAGCCGGGCGGTGGAAAGCGCGCTCGGCCTGTTGGGGCCGCTGGAAGGCCGGATTATGCGAGCCGTCTGGTCAGGCGCCATCCGGCAGCCGTTCGTGGTCAGGGATATCCAGAAGGTGACGCCGGAGCTGGCCTACACAACGCTGATGACGACCCTCAGCCGGCTGGCAGAAAAGGGGATTCTCAGCCAGCAACGGGTATCCCATCAAAGGGCCTATGAGTACCAGTCGGCGGGGACCCCCGAGCAGTTCTTGAGCGCGGTCAGCCGGGAGCAAGTCAGCCGGATGGTGGAGCAGTTTGGAGAGGTAGCCCTGGCGGCTTTCGCGGCCCAGCTCGAAGACTTGACGCCGGCGCAGCGGGAGCGCCTGCGGAGTCTCGCGGCCGGTGAGTAACCATCGGTCCGCCGTGATCTACGGTGGCCTGGCTGGCGCCGGCCTCAGCTGCCTTGCCTTCCTGCTGGTGTGCCCTCATCGGGCCGACTGCCTCCGATCTCTGACCCATCTCGACGCCTGGCTAAACTACGGCAGCCGAGTCGCTCTGCCCATGCTGGTCATCAGTGCACTGGCCTGGTTGATACGCCTCGGTTGGATCCTCGCCGCAGCATGCGGCTGGCGCCGACAGCTGCTAGAGGTTGCCGTCCCGCCGGCTGTGCAGGCGGCGATCGAGCGGACCGGCGTGCGGCGAGTGGTCGCGATCAGGGGAGCGCGGCCTGAGTCTTTCTGCGCCGGAGCGTTTCGGCCCCGTGTCTTCGTCACCGACTCGCTGGCTCAAGTCCTCGACCCGATCGAGATCGAAGCGGTACTCCTACACGAGGATGACCATGCGAGGCGGCTGGAGCCTCTGCTGCGAGCTGCGCTCCATGCCGCGGCCGAGGTCTTCTTCTACGTCCCCCTGCTGCGCTGGTTCGCCCTGCGCCGGATCGAGGAATCGGAGCTGCGCGCCGACCGTGTCGCGCTCGAGCGCCTGGGACCCCGGCCTGTTGCCGGAGCACTCTGGGCGCTCGGCAGCCGAGTCGTCGCCCAGGGAGTGGCCGCATTCGGCGGTGCAGCTGAGCTCCGCGTGGCGCAGGTGCTCGGTGACCCAGTCCCCCGTCGCTCGCTCGCAGGCTCAACCGTCGCCATCTCCGCGATGGGGGCCTACCTTGCCTTGCAGGTCGCCTCCTGCCTGCTTCAGATCACAGCTCACCTCTGAGGTCGCGTCCGCCGGCTGGTGTAAAAGCGACGCGGGCAGGAGGCTCGCCTGGAACTTGCAGGTTTCAGGAGGTGCCAGATGCCCGCGTCAAGACGAGTATCCCCCAGCGAACGGTTCCGTGCCCAGCTCGATGAGCTCTTCGGCTCCGGCCGAGAGCTGGGTCACATCCTCGAGGAGGTAGCCCGGCTCGGGGTTGCGCTCCTCTTCCAGGTCGCCCTGGAGGCGGAGGTGACCGAGTTCCTGGGCCGCGAGCGCTACGCGCGCGGCGAGCGCGTCCAGGAAGGGTCGCGCAACGGTTACTCGGAGCTCACGGTGAAGACCTCAGCGGGCCCGGTCACGCTGGAGCGGCCGAAGCTGCGAGGGAACCCCGAGCCCTTCGCCTCACGGCTGCTCGGAATCGGGGTCACCCCGACCAGGGCCC
>JALZAW010000042.1 GCA_030948155.1 Candidatus Dormiibacterota bacterium
GCTGCCGACTGTGCCGCCGCTGCCCCTCCCCACGGTGCCGCCGGTACCGCAGCCCACGGTGCCGCCGCTGCCGCTGCCAGTCCCCACGCCGACGCATCCGGTCTGCTTGCCGATTCCCATCCCGCTCTGCAAGTAGGAGCCGTCGCTCAACCGCTCCCGAGTGACCGGTTTCTCGGTGCTGCCAGCGCGCTGGCAGCGCCTTTCTAGCTCGGCTCGGCGGCGCTGATCGGCCGCCGCGGGCGTCTTTGGTTGCGCTGGCAGCCGAAGATTCCTCTCTCAGCCGGCCGAATGGCCTGAGTCCGCTTCCCGACTCCGCAACCAGTTGAGCAGCTTCCAGGGGGCGATGGGATACGCCTTGGGGTGCACACCTGTGGCATCAGCCACGGCATTGGCGACCGCCGCGGCGACTGGGATCAGGCCCGCCTCACCGACGCCTTTGGCGCCGAAGGGACCCTCGGGATCGATCGTCTCGACGAGTTTGACATGGATGGGCGGGATGCCCAGCGCTGTCAGCATTCCGTACTCGCGCGGGCTGGGCCGGAGCAGCTGTCCGTCGGCCACGCCGAGCTCCTCGGTCAGAGCCAGCCCCAGGCCCATCACGGCTCCGCCCAGCACCTGGCCCTCCACCCCGGCCGGGTTCAGAGCCCGACCCACGTCGTGAGCGCACCAGAGGTTGAGTACGTGCACCAATCCCGTGTCGGGCTCCACCTCCACTTCTGCCACGTGAGAGCCGAAGCCATAGGCGGCCGAGATGTTGCCCACGAACCGCCCGTCCTGGGGCTCGGTGGGCGGGTCGTAGAAGGACGTCGCCATCAGCATCGAGCCGCCCTGGCGCAGCAGCCGTCGGCGCGCCACCTTGTCGTAGGCGAGTGAGGACTGGGGAGCACCCCGCACGGCGATGACGCCCTCGCTGAGCGTCAGGTCGGCAGCATCAACCTCGAGCATCTCGGATGCTGTTTCAAGCAGCTTCTGGCGCAGCTCGACGGCGGCGAGGCGGGCCGAGTTGCCGGCCACAAAGGTGGTGCGAGAAGCGTGGGCGCCGACATCCCACGGTTTGAGCTCGGTCGAGTCGTTGACGACGCTGACGGCGCTGAGTGGCACGCCGAGTGACTCGGCAGTGACCATCGCCAGCACCGTCTCTGAGCCCTGGCCCAACTCGGAGGCGCCGCTGATCAGCGTTACCCGGCCAGCCTCGTCGATCTTCAGGATCGAGCCGCAGCCGTCGGAAGGATAGATTCGAGCGCCGCCGCCGACGTGAATGTAGGCGGCGGCGCCGAGGCCGCGGTGGAGATGGCGCTGGCGGCCGCGGCGCTCCACCCAGCCCGACGCCTGGCGCACCTCTTCCAGGCACTCCGCCAGGCCGCAGGAGGTGATCCGCATGCCCTGCGGCGTGATGTCGCCTGAGCGGTTGGCGTTCATGAGCCGCAGCTCGATCGGGTCGAGTCCCAGGCGATCCGCTATCTCTTCCGTCTGCTGCTCGATGGCGAAGGTGGCCTCCGGGTTGCCGAAGCCTCGGACCGAGCCGCCGTATGCCTTGTTGGTGTAGACGACGCGGGCTCGGACCCGACAATTCGGCACCCGGTAGAGCGAGCTGATGCTCTGCATGACTACCAGGAGCGCGTGCGAGCCCCACGCGTTGTAGGCGCCGTTGTCGGAGATGACGTCGGCATCGCGGAAGAGGAGGTTGCCGGCTTCGTCGGCGCCGGTACGGAGCCGGATCAGCATGGGCTGGCGGACGCGGGAGCCGATGAATTCCTCCTCCCGGCTGAGATGAACCTTGACCGGCCGGCGCGCCGCCTTGGCGAGCAGCACAGTGATGAAGTCAAGCGGGTCGATGTCGATCTTGCCGCCGAAGCTGCCGCCGATCGGCGGCTGGTGGATGACGATGTTCCGCCAGTCCAGCTGGAGCGTGTCTGCTATCGACTTGCGATACATGAAGGCCATGTGCACGCCCGTCCACACGTCCAGCCGGCCCTCGGAATCGAAGGCGGCGGTGCAGCAGTGGGTCTCGATGGATCCCGGAGCTGAGAGGGGGCTCTGGAAAGTGCCTTCGACGATGACGTGGGCCGCCCGCGCTGCCTGCTCGACGTCGCCATGGTCGAAGTCCCAGCGCATGGAGACGTTCTGCTCCAGGTCGGCCAGTCGAGGATGGATGGCCGGCGCCCCGGCTGCCAGCGCCTCGCGGGGATCGTAGACGGCTGGCAGCGGCTCGTACTCGACTTCGATCAGGTCC
This sequence comes from Candidatus Dormiibacterota bacterium, assembly GCA_030948155.1. Classification (GTDB taxonomy): domain Bacteria; phylum Chloroflexota; class Dormibacteria; order Dormibacterales; family Dormibacteraceae; genus Dormiibacter. Next base: position 2,234 of record JALZAW010000042.1, read on the forward strand.
AGGGCGTTCTCAGCGGTGGCTTCGTCATCGGCGGCCACCGCTGCCACCTCGTCCCCCGCGCAGCGGACCCTGTCCTGCTTGAGCGGCAGGTTATCCAGGCCGTAGCCGAAGGGCCGCTGGGTCACGTTGCCGGCGTGGATTACGGCATGGACCCCGGCCAGCCGCTCAGCCTTCGCGACGTCGACGGAAAGGATGCGCGCGTGCGGGTGGGGGCTGCGCAGGATGCGGCCGACGAGCTGGCCGGGCAGCTGCAGATCGGAGATGAAGCGCGTCCGGCCCAGCACCTTGTCCCGCCCGTCCAACTTTTGCTGCGACCTGCCGATGATGCGCAGCGCCCAGCTGTCCACTGACCGGGCTAAGGGCGCACCCACGCCAGAAGGGTAACCGGCCCGGAAGGCTGGCTCAGCTTCTCACGTCGACCTCCTGTGCTGGCTGACAGGTGCCTGATGACCAAACAGAAAGGTCGTCCGCCGGTATGCAGAAGGAGGGGCGGACGGAACGCCGGCGCCTCGTCCGACACACTGTCTGAGATGGACGAGCTTGACATCATCAGGCGGCGCCAGCGCAACCAGCGATTGACACGTGAAGCGCTGGGCACGGCGCCGGAGGTGGTGGCGTGGCTCGGCGCAGTGCAGGCGCAGGAGTATGAGGAGGCCAAGTGGTCGGTCGGCCAGCGGCTTACAACGGGGACCGAGTTCCAGGTTGAGCGCGCCCTGACCGAAGGGACCATCCTGCGTACCCACATCCTGCGGCCGACCTGGCACTTGGTGAGCCGCCCCGACATCCGCTGGCTGCTGCGCCTCACCTCCGCGAGGGTGCAGGCCGTGAACGCCCACTACTATCGCCGGCTGGAGTTGGACGCCGCTACGCTCAACCAAGCAACCGATCTGCTCGTGAACAGCTTGCGGGACGGGCAGGCGCACACCCGCGTGACGCTGGTCGAGAAGCTGCTGTCGGCCGGGATCCAGGGCGACGGTGTGCGACTGGCTTTGATCCTCATGCACGCCGAACTGGAGGGAGTGATCGCCAGCGGGCCGCGCCAGGGCCGCCAGCACACCTACGCCCTGCTGGAGGCCGGATCCACGAGCACCTTGGACGCTGATCGGGAGGCGGCGCTGGCCGAGCTAACGCTGCGCTACTTCCGCAGCCACGGGCCGGCCGCGATCAGGGACTTCAGCTGGTGGTCGAGCCTCACGACGGCTGACATCAGGACCGGCCTCGCACTGAACCGGACGACGCTGGAGAGCTGGACCGATCGGGAGGGTCGGGCGTGGTTCGGCCCTGGCGACCGAGGGCAGCCAGGCGATGAACGGCAGGCGTTCCTGCTTCCCACTTACGACGAGTCGGTGGTCGCCTACCAGAGTCTCCGGAACGTCTTTGACGGCTCGGCTTCCGGTCGCACTCTATTGCCCCGGCCCCTGGTCATCGCCGGCCGAACGCTGGGGACCTGGAAGCGAACACCGGCCAAACGCTCAGCCGTTGTCGACGTGAGCGTTGGCCGACCGCTCTCAACCGAAGAGAGCGTCCAACTGCGGGAAGCTGTCGAGCGGTTCAGCCGGTTCCACGGTCTCCCGGCCGAACTCACAGATCGAGGAAATCTAGCCTGACCTGCGTGGTGCGACCCGGCGCCGCTGGCTCAGCTTCTGCCGGATGCCGCGCCAGCACCAACCTGGTCCGCGCGAGGACCAACGGTCCCGGCGCGGCCCTTCGGCTCCTCCCAGTCCTCCTGGCGGCCGAGCGCTGTCATGTCGAGGTAGTAGTGCGTGCCGCCGACCTGCTCGGTGCCGCGGCCGTAGGTCGAATAGGTGTGAAAGACGCGGTCGCCGTCGCGCAGGAACACGCTAGTGCCGTGCAGCTCGCCCTGCGGGGCAGGCATCCCCCGCGCCTCCCACTCGGCGGCGGAGCGGTAATTGTAGGCGGGGTCTTGGACTGTCGCGTCGAAGGAGACGCCGTAATCGAAGTTGAAGCGGCTGCCGAAGCTTGAGTACCAGGGGAAGGTCCAGCCCATCTTGTGCTTCCAGCGCTCGATCTTCTCGATCGGCGCGCGTGACACGACCGCGATCGTCGTATCGCGCTTGTGCAAGTGGGCGGTGTTGCCGTACTGGTCTACCCGGCCGGCGCAGCTCAGGCAGCCGTCCTCCCACTCGGGGTCGAACATGTAGTGGTCGACGATGAGCTGATGGCGACCTTCGAAGAGGTCAAGCAGCGTTCGCGTGCTGCCGCCGGCGGCCGTGAACCGGTAGTCCTCGGTCACCTCGACCATCGGCAAGCGGCGGCGGGCGGCGGCGAGCTCGTCCCTCGCCTCGGTAAGCGCTTTCTCCTGCTCGAGAAGTGCGACGCGGGCGCGCGTCCACTGCTCGCGACTGACGATCTCCGGCAGGCTCATGCTATTGCTCCTCTCGTAACGGCCCGGTCGCCTTTGCCTGAACCGAGCATAAGCGCGACGGTCGCGACTCTAGCGGCCGCCCAACCGGGCTATCACTGGCGCCAGTAGCCCAGCCGTAGCGGCAGGTGCGGACCAGTAGGAGACGCCCAGCTTCTCCCGGCGGCGCTCGAGCTGCTCACACATGTCGTCCGCGCTACCCCAGAGCGCCATCGGAGAGCCGGCCGCCTGGAGGTCGCGCGGCTCGATCCCCATTGCCGACAGCCAGCGGTTGGGCGCGTCCCCCACCGCCGCCAGGTTCAGGTTGAGCTCGATCTCGTCCGCGCGCTCCCCGGCGCTCTCGAGCAGCCGCCCGATCCGCTCAGCCACCTCGCCCTCCGTGGCCAGTGGCGGCAGGCTGATGGTGACTGTGTCGGCCACCGTGGCCACCAGCTTCAGTCCCCGCCGGCCGGACGCCGCAATGAGGATTCGCGCCTCCGGTAGCGCTTCCCTCGTCGCCCCGGCCAGTTCCGCCAGTCTCTGCAGCCGGTCAGCGCCAGCGTCTCCCTCGATGCCCGCGCCGAGCCCTGGCTCGAAGCGGCCGCCTGACAACTCATAGACGGTTCGGAAGTCGCGGATCGCAACCTCCAACACATGGCGGGCGCCTGCCAGCACGAAGGTGCCGACGCGCAGGCGCGTGGTCACGGCCGCCGAAGCTGCCAACGCTGGCAGGGCGGAGGGCAGCTGCGGGCGGTCGGGCATGAGCAGGACGTCGAAGCCAAGATCCTCCAGACGGCGTGCCTGCTCTGACCAATCGACGCCCGGCAGGTCCACGGCGCCGAAGCGGAAGGGCCGGCGCCTCATGCCAGCACCGCCCGACGCTGCGACCAACCACCCAGCGCCTCGATCAGGCCGACCGCGGCCAACCCCACCAGCAGGTGAGCGACCTGAACCAGCACATGTCCGCCACCCGGCATGAGGGACGCCTGAACCAGCCCCAAGCTCGGCATGACTATGCTCCAAGCCAGTGCGACAGCAGCCAGCTCAACTGGCGCCCTGGCCCTGATCGCGAGTGCCACGGCGGCCCAAAGATCGATCACCAGGAGTAGGCCGATGGCCATGTGGAGAGGAACCAGCGAGTCGGCGTGGCCGCTCCAGAAAAGTAGGCCCAGGGCGATCTGGACAACTGCCATCACCCGCGCCGCCAGACGACTCACGAAAACTGCTGACATGTCACCTCCGTTATTTGTATGGATAGTATAGCCAAATATAGGGTAGGCTGCGAACGTTGAGTCCGCGGTCCTACCGATCTGACATGCGGGTTCTGGCAGCCACTGAGACGCGCCGGCGCATCCTCGAGGCGGCCCGGACTCTGCTCAGCACCGACGGGCCCGTGAGCTTCACCGTCGACGCCGTCGCGGATCAGGCAGGGGTGGCCCGGATGACGGTTTACAACCGTTTTGGATCCAAGGTGGGGCTGGTCGAGGCGATCTCAGACGATCTCGCCCTGCGGGGTGGCATCGCGCGGTTGCCTGAAGCGTTCAGGACTCCCGACGCGCTGGCTGGGCTGGAGATCCTGGTCCGGGTCTTCGTCGGCCTGTGGGAGTCCGAGCGCCTCCTCATCCGCCGGCTCCGAGCGCTCACCACCTTGGACCCCGAGCTGGCGGGCGAGAACCGCAACCAGCGCCGGCGGCAGGCGCTGGTGGTGCTCCTTCAGCGTCTGGCCGCCCAGCGAGGGATGCCCCGCGCGGATGAACTGGAGACGACCGCCGACCTGCTCTTGGTCCTGACCTCGTTTGACGCCTACGAATTGCTGGCCGCGGAGGGCCGCAGCGCCTCCGAGGTGGTGCGCTTGCTGACCACCACGATCGGCCAGATTCTTCCCAGCCAGAATCGTCCCGCCACCGACCGACCAACGCTTCCGTCGCCGACGGGTTGAGCCAGCCGGTTTGATTTCCGACGACCGAAGACCGCCCTGGGAATTGAGCCAGAGGGAAGGGCGCCCGACCGAGCATCAGCCGCGATATTGACAGCTAAAGCCAACTCCCCGGGTCAAGCCAAGGATCAAGCCGAGCGCCACCACTGCCGTCACCGCCGTCCCCGTCAGCCCCGCCCTGCGTTGCTCGAATTCAAGTACCCGCGGTACTTTCGCCATATTGGCAGTGAAGTTGGCGATAGGGGTGAAGATGCCGATCGTGAGAATGGCGAACAGCCCGAAGAGGTCTACATTCCCACCGGCGATGACCGCGCCAATGATGAAGTAGATCACCAGCAAGACTGCCGTCCCCAGCAGCCAGGGGTACATGCCAGCTTGGTTGAACGCCTTCTTGTCAGCCACCAGCGGACTCACACTTCGCGCCCAGAGCCGGGGCAGGAGCAACCAGGAGCCAGCAGCTCCAAACAGGAAGGCGGCCGCATAAACAGGCCAGGGAGCGTGGAGTGATGCTAGAACCAGGCCCGTGTCACCTGATTGGGAAATTATCGAAGCGAAGAAATAGCCAAAACCTATCTGGGCGCTCAGGAAGGCGAACCAGAGCCAGAATAGCCGCATAAACCCCCTTCCCCAGTCGCGGCAGAGCCAGATCAAAAGCAAGCCGCTGATCAGGCTGAAGAGTGGCCCGGTGGCGGCAATCAGCAATAGGTGGGACGAGCTGATATTGTCAGTGAGCCGGGTAAACGTAGGGAATAGCGTCGGCTTTTCACCAAGCACGAGTGACGCCACAAAGTGGGAGATCTCGTGGGCGGTCGTGGCGAGCATGCCCGCCAAAACGAAAACCAGAGTCGAATTAAATCTGACGTTCCCGACCATACTTACCGCTCCCTCCGTTCGAGGGGCGAACTCACCATGTTTGATCGAGCGACGAAACGACTGTACCGGGTCAAGCACGATTGCGACGGGTGTTCTCTCTGACGAGCGGGCCTAGCCGCGCTCGTCGAAGACTCGCTTCGTCTTGCGGTCGGTACGAGGCAGACTGCCGAGCCTGACCACCTCGATCTCCGGCCGCACGCCCAGCGCCTGCCGCAGCGCAACCGAAAGCGCCGGGCCGGCCGCTGCCTGCGCTGCCTCCACGCGGATCAGGAAGCGATCGCGGCCTCCACTTCGGGTCAGCACCACCTGATACTCGCTGCCCAGCCCGGGCTGCGCCGAAAGCACCGTGTCGATCTGGGCCGGAAAGACAGCCACTCCCCGCACTTTGAACATGTCATCCACCCGGCCCTTCAAACGCTCGATGCGCGGGAAGGCGCTCCCGCAGCGGCAGGGCTCAGGAATGATGCGCGACAGATCCTGGGTTCGGTAGCGGAGCAGCGGTTGCGCCTGCCTGCGCAAGGTGGTCACCACCAGTTCTCCCTCCTCCCCGGCCGCCAGCACCCTCTCGCTGGCGGGGTCGACCACCTCGATCACGTAGTAGTCGTCCCAGCAATGGATGCCATCGTGTTCGCGGCAGTCCAGGCCTGTGCCTGGCCCGTACAGCTCGGTGAAGCCGTAGATGTCGAAAGTCTCGATTTTGAGCAGCTCCTCGATCCGCTTGCGCATCGCCTCACCCCAGCGCTCGGAGCCAAACACGCCCACCCGCAGGGCCAGGCTCTCGGTCAGTCCCCGCCGTTGAGCTTCTTCCGCCATCAACAACGCGAATGACGAAGTGGCGCAGAGAACCGTGGTCTGCAGGTCGAGCATCATTTCGAACTGCAGATCCAGATTGCCCGGGCCTGTCGGCACCGCCGTGGCGCCCAGCCGCTCCGCCCCCGCCTGGAAGCCGAGCCCGGCCGTCCAGAGGCCGTAGCCAGGCGTGATCTGAACCTTGTCAGCCGCTGTGACGCCAGCGAATTCGTAGCAGCGCTGGAACATGGCCGCCCAGTCGTCCAGATCCTGCGCGGTGTAGGTGGCGAGAATGCGCTTGCCGGTGGTTCCGGTGGAGGCGTGGATCCTGACCACCTGCTCCGGCGGCACGCAGGTCCAGCCGAACGGATAGGCGTCGCGTAGCTCCTGCTTCGTCGTCAGCGGCAAGCGGGGCAGGTCGGCCTCGCCGCGGATTGAAGCGGGATCCACCCCGGCGGCGTCGAGCTTGCGGCGAAAAAACTCGCTGCCCCGGTAGGCGTGCTGCACAGTCCAGGCGAGGTCGGCGCCGACGCCTTCATTCATCACTCTTCACGACCAGGGCATCGAGAACCAGCGGCTGACCGTCCCGGATGAGAATCGGGTTGACGTCCACCTCGCTCACCTTGGGATCGGCTTCCAGCAGTTCACCGATGGCGGTGAGGATCGAGCCCAAAGCGCCCAGGTTTACCGGCGGCCGCCCCCGCCAACCCCGAAAGAGGGGCGCCGAGACCAGGCTGGCGGTCGCCTTCTCCAGCTCCCCCGGCTCCATCGGACTGAGCAGAAACGCCACGTCCCGAAACACCTCAGCTGCGACACCACCCAGGCCGATGGTCAGCACGGGGCCGAACTGGGCGTCGCGGACGGCGCCGGCGATGAGCTCCAGCTCGCCCCGCACCTGCTCCGCCACCAGCACCGAGCCGTCCCCCAGCTCTGCGAGGCGCTGCCAGCAGCCACTGAGGTCAGCGTCCAGCACGACTGCTGCTCGCTCCGACTTGTGGGCCAGGCCCACCGCCTTGGCCACGACAGGTCCGGGCACCGAGGCGGAAAAGGCCAAGGCCTCAGTCAGGCTCCCAGTCAGAGCCTCGCGAGGCTTGGGCACGTCGCCGAGCAGGACCTTGCTCTCCCACTCGTTGAGCGCCCTCACGGCGGAACCAGCGCAGCATAGGCGGCGACGGCACGCTCAGGAGAGGGCAGGACGGGAAGGCCGGCGCTGCGCAGGTGCTGCTCGATCTGGGGCACGTCCAGCAAGAAGGCAGTGACCGGCTTGCCCGTATCCCGCTGTGCCTGAGCGAGGCCCAGGCCGAACTCGGGCACATCGAGACCGCAGTTGATGGCCACCACACCAGTGACTGCCGGGTCGTTGAACACCGCCCGCAGCGCCGGCTGGAAGCAGTCTGGCGGGCACTGAGGCGTCAGATCGACGGGGTTGCCGGTGGCGGCGAAGCTGGGAGCCAGCCGGCGCAGCTCGGCCACCGTCTCCGGAGCGAGCGAGGGCAGCTGCAGTCCCGCCCGCTCGGCAGCGTCGGCGGCCAGCACTGAGGGGCCGCCGGAGATGGTCACTATGGCTATGCTGCGGCCGGCTCCTGTCGGTTTCGCGGACAGCACCTGGAGGCTGTCGAAGAACTCATCCGAGGTGACCGACTCGATGACGCCGGCGCGTTGGAAAGCGGCCTCCACCGCGCCGCGGCTGCCGACCAGCGAGCCTGTGTGACCGGCCGCCGCTCGGGCTCCCGATGCGAGGCGCCCTGCCTTCAGCACCACCACAGGCTTGGCACAGCGCCGTGCCACTTCAACGAAGCGGCGGCCCTGCTGAAAGGCTTCGACGAACAGACCGATCACTGCCGTCGCGGCGTCCTGCGCCAGCCATTCCAGGGCGTCGGTCTCGACCACTTCGGCGCTGTTGCCGACCGAGAGAAAGCGCGCGACTCCGAGCCCCCGGCGGCGGCTCTCGGCCAGGAACATACCACCGAAGGCGCCGCTCTGGCTGACCAGGCTTATGTTGCCGGGCCGCTGGGGAGGCCGCCAGAAGTAACTCCCGTTGAAGAATCCTGTCGAAGACCGGCTCACCACGCCCATGCAGTTGGGTCCCACCAGCCGCATGCCGGCCGCGCGCGCTCGGGCGGCCATCCGGCTCTCCAACGCCTGCCCGGCGGCGCCGGTCTCGCCGAAGCCCGAGGCCAGCACGATCGCCGCCGCACAGCCAGCCTTGGCGGCGTCCGCCACAGCGGCTTCGGCGGCGTCGGCCGGAACCGAGATAAGCGCCAAATCCACCGCCCGCTCCAAGCCGGGCACAGTGGCCAAGCCCAGCACTTCGCCGGCGGCGGGGTTGACGGCCACCACCTCACCCTCGAAGCCTCCGCCGAGAACATTCCGCAGCAGCATGTGGCCCAGCTTGGTCGCATTCCGCGAAGCGCCGTAGACGGCAACGGAGCGCGGCCGGAAGATGGGCTCCATGGGCAGACCATTCTTTCACCTGGCGCACCGCCGACGCTGAGGCACAATGGGCGGATGAGCATCGCCACCAAGCCGTCCACGCGGCTGGACCCCTCGGACTTCTTGGATGTAGCCTCGCTGCTCTCAGACGAGGAGCTGCTGATCCGCGACACTGTCCGCGGCTTCGTCAATGACCGCGTCCTGCCGGGCATCGAGCAGTGGTGGGAGGAGGGCGTCTTTCCCCAGGAGATGGCGCGCGAGCTGGGCGACCTGGGGCTGCTCGGGATGCACCTCGACGGCTACGGCTGCGCTGGGACCAATGCTGTCAGCTACGGACTTGCCTGCCTGGAGCTGGAAGCGGGTGACTCCGGCTTTCGCAGCTTCGTTTCAGTGCAGGGCTCGCTGGCCATGTTCCCCATCCATCGCTACGGCTCGGAGGAACAGAAGCAGCAGTGGCTGCCGCGCATGGCCAAGGGTGAGCTCGTCGGCTGTTTCGGACTTACCGAACCCGACTTTGGCTCGGACCCCGCCGGCATGCGGACGACTGCCAAAAAGCGCGGCGCAGACTGGGTGCTGAACGGCAACAAACTCTGGATCACGAATGGCGGCATCTCGGACCTGGCTGTAGTCTGGGCCCGCGCGGATGAAGGCATCCGCGGCTTCATAGTGCCGACCGGTTGCCGCGGCTACTCGATCCGCAACATCCACCGCAAGGTCTCTCTCCGGGCCTCGGTCACCTCCGAGTTGATCCTGGAGGATGTGGTCCTGCCGGAGTCGGCTGCGTTGCCCGGCGTGGTGGGTCTCAAGGGACCGCTTTCGTGCCTGAACGAAGCTCGCTTCGGCATCATCTGGGGGACACTCGGCGCTGCTCGCGCTTGCTACGAGGCAGCGCTCAATTACTCGAAGACCCGACATCAGTTCGGCAGGCCGATCGGCGGCTTCCAGCTGACGCAGCGCAAGCTGGTCGAAATGCTGCTGGAGATCAACAAGGGCACGCTGCTCGCGCTGCACCTGGGCCGCCTGAAGGATGAAGGCAGGATCGCCTCCCAGCACGTCAGTGTCGGCAAGCTGAACAACGCGCGGGCGGCGCTGGAAATCGCCCGGGAGGCGCGCAGCATCCTGGGCGCCAATGGGATCACTCTCGAGTACCCGGTGATGCGGCACATGAACAATCTGGAGTCAGTCTTCACGTATGAGGGCACGAATGAGATCCACACGCTCGCGATCGGCGAGGCGATCACCGGACTGGCAGCCTATCGCTGATTGGCGCCTGGGCGGCGCTCGATCCTCCTGACCATTTTGGCTGGCCTTCCGGCGAC
>JALZAW010000372.1 GCA_030948155.1 Candidatus Dormiibacterota bacterium
GGTGGGGGGCGGCGCTGAGGGGTCGTGCTTCCAGAGGCCGAACTCGTTGCCCTGGGGGTCCTTGCAGGTTGCGAACCAGCCCATCCCGGGCACCGGCCTCGGTTCGTTCGCCTCGCCGCCGAGCTCTCTCACGCGTGCGGCACCGGCGTTGATGTCCTCCACGTCAAAGTAGGCGCGCGTCCCTCGCTTGCCGGGCTCCATGTTGGTGATCGCCAGTCCGGCCTGGTCACCCATCTGGGTCATGTGGTACTCGAAGGGACCTGGGTTGGACCGGAACTGCCACCCGAAGAGCGAGCCCCAGAACTCGAGCCCTTTCGCTGTGTCGTCCGCGGGGATCTCGAAGTGAACGATCCGACCGGGCATGAATCCTCTCCTGGCAACAGCCGTTCGGCGGAGGCTCAGGCTCCACCGCGGTCATTCGGCGAACGTGTCGGCCGGGAGAATATCACCGGTGCCAGAGCGATGGTGCGGCGCCGCGCTCAGTCGGGGTGCCAGTAGAGCGCGGGGTCGGCGAAGAGTGCCGGCGTTCCGCCGGTGTGGACGAAGACCACCAGGTCGTCGCGCCTGACACGGCCGGCCTCGATCTCCCCGATCAGCCCGCCAAACGCCTTGGCGGTGTAGACGGGGTCGAGAATCAGGCCTTCCGTGCGCGCCGCCGTCTCCAGGGCCCGCGTCGAGAGCTCGGTGGGCATTCCGTACCCGGAGCCCACGTAGCCGCTCCAGATCACCGGGACGGCGTCCGGCAGGGCCATGTCGAGGTGCTCGCAGGACTCGGCCATGATCTTTCGCGAGCGCGCCACTCGATCGGGAACGGAGTTGGAGATGCTGACCGCCGCCACCTGGGCGTCGCTGCCGGCCAGCGCCAACCCGAGAGTGAGCCCTGACAGTGTCCCGCACGACCCGCCGGCGCAGACCACGTAGCGGGGACGCAACCCGCGCCCGGCCAGCTGCTCGGCCAGCTCGAAAGCGCAGCTAACGTAGCCCAGGGCTCCCAGGCCGTTGCTGCCGCCGCCCGGGATCACGTAGGGCCGGCGGCCGGCGGCGCGCAGCTCCTCCGCGAGCTCGGCCATCCGTTCGGGTGCTGGGCGGTCGGGCGAGAAGGACCAGGTCGCGCCCAGCAGGCGGTCGAGGAGAAGGTTGCCCTGGACCTCCTCCACCGGCGGCCCGTTGAAGACGAAGTGGGCGTCCATCCCGGCCACCCTGGCGGCGGCTGCGGTGCAGCGGCAGTGATTGGACTGGGCCGCGCCCACCGTCAGCAGGATGTCGGCGCTGGCGCGCGTCGCCTCCGCCACCAGGTACTCGAGCTTGCGCGCCTTGTTGCCGCCCAGCGCCAGCCCGGTGTTGTCGTCCCGCTTCACCAGCAGTCGGTCGAGACCAATTGCCGCCGCCAGTCGAGGTGTCTCCATCAGCGGCGTGGGGGTTGTGGCGAGCTCGAGCCGCGGCACCCGTTCCAGTTGGGGGAGCATGGCCTCAAGCATATTGCGGGTGCCCGGGGTTGGGATTCGAAGGGAGGTCACCCGCAGTAAGCTGCCCGGTCCGGGGTACCCCGGCGAGGGGAACAACGTGTCCAGGTGCTCGATGTAGCTGGGGCTGAGTCGGGCAAGCGCCTCCGTGCACTCGATTGGCAGTCGGTTGCCTTTCCCCAACTGGCCGGTAGCACCAGCCCGCGTTCAGTTACGAGTGATGGCTGTCAGACAACGTGATCGCCCACCCCGAGCCGACGCCGGCCTGCGCGTGGACGAATATCCACGACTCTTCGGGGGACAGGGCTCATACTCAGGCCTCAATTACATCGACGTTCGCTCTCAATGCGTCTGGGGTAGACTAACAGTCACAGCTAGTCTTCGCAGTCCAGCTGGTGAGGAGGTATTGCGGGGTGCGTAAGGAAAGCCGCTCAGCTGTCCAGCGGTGCTACGTCGTCGGCTTGGCCAGGTTGCTATCCCCCTGAGTCCAGATGTCACCACAGGCATCTGCTCCCAAGCGGCGTCACAGGGCGCAGCAGGGACCTCGCGCGAGGCGCCCGCCCCAGCCATCGGTCGTTGACACAGCGTGGCTGCAGAGTCTTGCCAAGCGCTGGACCACGGTAGTCAGCACGATAACGACGGGCCTAGTGACCTGGATCGTCTCTATTCTCGTCGGAATGCAACCATTGCCGGGAACCGTACCTTTCTTCAATCTCGTCCACGATCATCCCGTCACCATCCTCCTGGCCGGCGCCGTCATCTTCGCCATCACCGCAGCAGCGTGGATCCTAGCCCACCAATCCGATGCCGCCTCCACGCAACGCAGCTCCGCAAAAGCCACACATCACGATGGGTGGTTCCGGACTCTGGCCGTCCGCTCACGGTTGCTTGCGCTGACTACGGCCTTATCGACCCTCACTACTTCCACGTCGATTGCCGCTCTGATTCTTGTCTTACTGCATCCTGTCTGGTGTCCAACCGCCCTGTGCCCACAGCCGCCAAATCCGCATGACGACCATCTTGAGTCCGGCTTCACTGCGATGCAGAGTGACGCCTACGCGATCACGGGCGATCTCGCTCGCTTCTCTCTGAGGGACCTGCCTGACAGCGCTCGGCCAAATACCGTGGCTGCGCAGCGAATCCTGGATAGTACGTCCGGCTTTCCCCCTCCGACCTCCGGCTATCGCCTCGCATTCCACATTCACAGTCTGGAACGCGGGCAGGGCGGCATAATCATAGAGCAAGTAGGTGTCCGAGTTCTGCACGTCTCACCACAACAGGACACCGTGCATGCACTTCATGCCACGACTGGTGTCACTTACAGCGCCAATCCGTACCGGGTCATCTACGAGGGACAGGTCGGAGGGGTCATCGTACCTGCCGAGTACGTCGGACAGATACGATTTGGGCATGTTCAACTAGCCCCAAGCGAGACAGACGAAGTGTCTCTACAAGTCAGCTCACGGCGCATGGTTGATTTGCAGTTCCGTGTCGACTTTGAATACAGGCTGGCATCAGAGCGTACGGTGCGCCTCCTCGAGCTGCCGTACATGTTCCACGCTAAATTCGCTGATCAACTGCATTGGCAGCTCTTCGAGTTCCAGAACGAAAAGCTAGTTGGTCGACAATAGGAAGCGCGGGAGGTACGTCTGCGATGGTAAAGAGACGCCGGTGGTGGCTGGCCATTTTCTCGGCGGTCATGATCGCGTGCAGTACATCGACAGGCCGGAGTCAGGTTGGTACGCCCACACCCGCCCCGCCCACGACGCCGCCGCCGGCATCGTCGGGCGCTCCGACGGTTTCCGCCGCCACGGTCAAGCTGAACATCGTGGCGGTAAAGGGGCCCCACGGGAATCCGCCAGGAAGCATCCGCTGCCCGCTGTGGCTGGACAGGCAA
>JALZAW010000373.1 GCA_030948155.1 Candidatus Dormiibacterota bacterium
GGCGTGGGCGAAAGACTCGCGGCCATCGTGGCCCTCAGCTATGCCCTTGAAGGGGCCCTGCTGGAAGTTGAAGCCAAGCCAGCTGCTGCGAGCCGAGGGAAAGATGTGGAGCAGCTTCTTCTTGGTCGGGTCGTTCTTGTAGCGCAGGATGTCGTCCACAGAGGGCGACTGGTTGGCGAAGCCGTAGATGTCGTAGCCGCCGGACTCGAACTTCTTGACGGCCGAGACCTCGTCGACTCCGATGTCAACCTTGATGTCGGTCAGTGAGCCGGGCGAGCCCCCCCACCAGCCGTCCACAGGCTTGAACTCCATCGACTGCTTGGCCGTGCGCTGGGTCATCTTGAAAGGACCCGAGCCAACCGCGGTCTCGGGCTTGGTCCACCACACGTCATTGGCCTGGTTGTTCTTATCCGTGTAGTCGCCGATGACCTTCTGATCGACCACGTTGGCGGTCCAGAGCGCCAGCTCAGTCAGCCAGTAGCCGGCGGGATCGGTGAGCTGGGCCTTGATGGTGTAGTCGTCAGGAGCCGTCAGGCCCTCCAAGGTCTTGGCCTTGGGCGCCTTCGGATCGTCGGGAGCCACCGCGGAATACCCGACGACTGGCTGGAAGACTGTGCTGTAGGCGTCAGCCAGATAGGTTGTTCGGTTCCAGCTGTAGAGGAAGTCCTTGGAGGTGATGGGATCGCCGTTCCAGAACTTGGCGCCCTTGCGCAGATGGAAGGTATAAGTCTTGCCGTCCGAAGACACGTCAGGCATGCCGGAGGCGATGTCGGGCACTACCTTCAGGTTCTGATCGAACTTGTAGAGCCCGCTGAAGATCTGCTGCGTGAACGAGATGTCGACGCCCGAGGAGACGTGGCCGGGATCGAGCGTCCCGATGTCATCCTTGATGGTCGTGTGGAGCGTCTGATTGGAGGCCAGATCCTGCCCCGTACTGCCGCCGCCACCCCCGCAGGCGAAGGCGACAAAGGCCCCAATCCCCGCCAGGGCCAGCGCCCGGAACCGAATCCTACTCATATAACCGTTCCCCCTTCTGTGAGAAGTTGTTGCCGTCTCGCCGGATTCGCGGCAAGCGAGCTGGCCCTGTCTCCCTTCGCCATCTTCCCGCAGAGCGCGGGGCGAGAGCGCGCCGGCGAAAGGCGACGGTCCCTCCTGAGCGAGGAAGCCGCCTCATTTACTCCGAACATAACTATTGGAATGGAGTTGCGTAAAGTCAAGCTGGCCCCGTGGCGGCCCTCTGAGTAGGGGGCGGCCTAACCGCGGGTGGGGCTAGAATCGGGCGCTCGGGCGGCTAGCTCAGTGGGAGAGCGCTTGCTTCACACGCAAGAGGTCGCTGGTTCGATACCAGCGCCGCCCACTTCCTGATGAGACGAGCGCTCCTGCTCCGGGGCGGGTATCTTGCCAGTCTGTGCCGCTGGTCATCCCAGGCGCCAGACTTGCCGCCCCGAACATCAGGGATTTGTGTCACGTCGGCCGGAAGCGGAAGGCGTGAGCACTCAACTGGGCAGCCCGGCTTTGCCCGGAGCCCTGCTCTGGGCCCGCTACTCCTATCCGCCGAATGAGCTCGGCTACTGCGGGCCGCCTGACCACCGCTCACTCCTGCACTACGGAGCCGAGGGTGTGGTCGACGGCGGCTTGGAGCAGCACCTGCGAGGTTTCGAGGGGGCCTTTCCGTACATGCAGCTGATCGCCCAGGCCACAGGTATCAAGGACCCCTTCGACCGCCGCGTGGTCGAGGCCTACTGGGTGGGCAACGAGCTGCTTGATCGAGTCGATCGGACGATCTTCGCGAACTCCCTCTGGGACCGCTTCCGCCACCGGGCGGACACCTCCTGGAACTATCTGACCGAGGCCCTGCCCGCGGGCGCCGTGCCGCATCACAGCTTTCACGTCTTCGGGGTCTACCCGTGGGTCGGCCGGCTGCGGGGCGAGCGCGGCGGCGACCGCAATTCGACCTCCCTGGAGGTGCTTGACCGCTGCCGGATCCGCTGGGGTCAGGTGAAGGCCATCGAGGGTGACCAGGTGGTGGTCGAATACCAGCGGCTGACCTGGGACGGGATCCGCCTGGGTCTCGGGCCGGCCGAGCTGGAGACCGTCACGCGGGCAGTCGACGGCGCCGGCTTCGTCGGCGGCGACGATCTCGTGTCGGGCGATTGGGTGAGCCTGCACTGGCACTGGCTCTGCGACAAACTGACGCCGCGCCAGCTGGCGAACCTGAAGCACTACACCGCCCACCAGATGGCGGTCACGAACGAGCGGGTGCGCCACCCGGGCCCAATGACGCTCGGGAGCGTCAACCGCGAGTTCTAGGGACAGCTGCCATGGCCTGGCTGTCGCGTTGGGCATCAATCGCCCTATTGCCGGCGCTGGGCGCCGCGTGCGGCGGCCTGGCCACGGCGCCAGCCAGTAGCGCCCCTCCAGGGACCGTGCGGATCTACACCTCGGTCGTGCAGACCACTGTCGACGCAGTGGTGTCCGGCTTCCAGGCCGCGCATCCAGGGACCAAGGTCCAAGTTTTCCGAGCCCCGACCGGCGAGATCAACGCCCGGATCGCCGCCGACCGGCGCGCCGGGCAGGTGAAGGCGGACATCCTCTGGGGCACCGACCCCCTCTCCAGCTTTCAGTACGACCAGCAGAAGCTCTTCGCCGATTACAAGCCGAAGGATGCTGGGGCGGTGCCGGCCGCCTACCACACGGGCACCCTCTGGGGCACGCGCCTGCTCAACGTGGTAATCGTCTACCGTTCGAACCAGACGGCGCCTTCCGGCTGGCACGATCTCGCTTCGCCCGAGTTCAAGAACGCTGTGGCTTTGCCCGATCCCGGCTTCGCCGGCGGGGCGCTCGCCGCGCTTGGCTACCTGGCGCAGGCACCCGGGTTCGGCATCGACTACTACAGGTCGCTGAAGGGCAACGGCGCCGTCCAGTTGAGAGCGATGGCCGACGTCACCACCGGCGTCGCTGAGGGGCGCTACAAGGCCGGGATGGGCCTCGACAACGACATTCGTGCCGCCATCGCCAAGGGCTCGCCCCTGAAGCTTGCCTGGCCGGTGGAGGGCGCCATCACCTTCTACAGCCCGATCTCCATCTTCAGTACGGCTGCCGACGCCACGGCCGCGCGCGCCTTCGTCGACTTCGTCATCAGCCGGCAGGGCCAGCAGCTGATCGCCGGCACCGGCTGGGAGCCGGTCCGCGCCGACGTCAAGGGCCCCACCCCGCTGGGCGCGCAGGTCAGTCCTGACTGGACGGCCATCGCTCGGCGGCAGTCGGAGTTGATCGCCGCCTACCGAGGTGTCTTCCCGGGCTGATGGGAAGGCGCCTCTGCGCAGCAGGCGCCCTCGTGCTGCTGGGCCTGCTGGTGGT
>JALZAW010000374.1 GCA_030948155.1 Candidatus Dormiibacterota bacterium
CCTCGGGCTCGCTCACGCCAGCCACGGCGGCGCAAGGCGATCCCCGCACCGGCTCGCTGGCCCTGGTGGTCGGCAGGCCAGGCAGTGAGCCAACCGCCAGCCTGGGCCTGATCACCGGCCTGGCCGGCCCGGCCCGCACGCGTCGGGGTGGCTTGCTGGAACGCTTCATTCAGGTCGACGCGGTCATGTACCCGGGCTTCTCGGGCGGCTCGCTGATCGACGCCGATGGCGCCGTCCTGGGCATGATCACCAGCGGTCTTGGCTTCGGCGGACCCGCCGTCGCCATCCCCTGGGCGCTGGCTTCGCAGCTGGCCGAAACCATCGGCAAGCACGGCAAGGTGCCGCGTGGTTACCTCGGCGTGGGTAGCCAACCCGTCACCCTCTCGCCCCAGGCCAAGGACCTGACCGCCGGTCAGGAGCGCGGCTTGCTCGTGGTCCAGGTGGCTGAGGGCGGGCCCGCGGCCGCCGCCGGCTTCCTTCAGGGCGATATCCTGGTTCGCCTGGATGGCTCACCCGTGACCAACGCCGACGATCTGCAGGGGCTGCTGGGCCCGAATCGGGTCGGCAGCTCGGTGACCGCCGGCGTTATCCGCGGCGGCGAGCTCCGCGAGGTCACTCTCACGGTTGGCACACGGGAGTAAGTGCCGGCAAAGCTGCGCTAAGGGATGGCCGTCGTCACGATCCTGGCTGCTTTGCCGAGCATTCGTCTCGGCCTGGCAGACATGCTGAGCAATCATGGCCACACCGTCCTTCTGGAAGAGGAAGCCACCGACGCGACGGTCTGGGTGCTCGACGCCCCCAGCGCCGTTGCGCTGGACCAGCTGACAGCCCAGCGTTACTCGGATTCGCCCCGAGCGGCAGTCGTGCTGTCTGACGACGCAGGCCAGCCAGCGCAGCTCGCCCGAGCCGGTCTGCGCGGCTGGGCTTGCCTGGCCCGCGATGTCGACGCCGATCAGCTCGACCTGGCCGTCCGGTCGGCCGAAGCGGGCCTGGTCCTGCTCGACCTGCCCCTCGCCGCAAGCTCGCTCACCGCACCCATGCCTGTGGCGACGCGGCTGCCGATGACCGAACCGCTCACCGCTCGCGAGCTCCAGGTCCTACAGCTCGTTGCCCAGGGCCTGCCCAACAAAGGCATCGCCCGGCGCCTGGGCATCAGCGAAAACACCGCCAAGTTCCACGTAGCCTCGCTGTGCGGCAAACTCGGCGCCTCGAGCCGCACCGAAGCCGTAACCCTAGCCGCCCGCGGCGGGCTTATTCTCCTCTAAACATCCAAAATTGACTCGAACATACAACCAGATTTGACCCGAAACGGTCTTTTTCTAAAGTCGTGGGCCGCGACGTTTGGTAAGCGCTAAACGAGTTTTTTCCTAAAGTCGTAGGCTGCGGCCTACTCCCCAGGGCTTCTCGCCCTGGACCTCGCGCCAGGAGGGGCTCGCGACACAACTCCCTCTACCCCACGCGCTGGCGCCCCGGGAGTCACGTACCCTGGTGGGGCGGCGGGGTCGTGCCCTGGCCGCAATCCCATCCTGCGGAGGCATCTTGGATGTCAGACAGCCCGGAGCTGATCGCGCGGTTGCGGGCCTTACCAGGCTCAGGATGACACTCAACCCCGAGCCAACGGGGACCCCTTGTACGGCTGGAGCTACCCCAGCAAGCATGAGCTCCGGAAGCGCCAGCGCGAGCGGCAGAGGGGGTTGTCTTGCGAGCCCCTCCCGGCGCGAGGTCCAGGGCGAGAAGCCCTGGGGAGTGGGCCGCAGCCCACGACTTTAGGAAAAAACTCGTTTCGAGGATCAAAGGCTTTATGGGATTCAGTGAGGAAAGATAACTCTCTTGCCAACTGACAAAGTAGCCGTCATCACCGGCGGCGGCAGCGGAATCGGACGGGCCTCTGCGCTCGCGCTGGCCAGGGCAGGATATTCGGTCGTCGTCGCCGGCCGCCGACGTGAGCCCCTGGACGAGACGGTCAAACACGGCGAAGCGGGCGGGGCCCGCATGCTCGGGATCGTCACCGACGTCTCAGACTCTGCAGCGGTGGAAGCGCTGTTCGCGGCCACCAAACAGACCTTTGGACGCCTGGACTTCCTCTTCAACAACGCTGGTCGAGGCGCGCCGGGTGTGCCCCTCGAAGATCTGACCCCCGAGCAGTGGCTGTCAGTGGTCGGCTCGAACCTGAACGGCTCGTTCTTCTGCACCCAGCAAGCCATCAAGATCATGAAGGATCAGGACCCGCGCGGCGGGCGCATCGTCAACAATGGCTCGATTTCGGCGCATGCACCGCGCCCGAATTCGGCCCCGTATACCGCCACCAAGCACGCCATCACCGGCCTGACCAAGGCCACCTCGCTTGATGGCCGTAAGTACGACATCGCGTGTGGCCAGATCGACATCGGCAATGCCCTGACCGACATGACGAGCGTCTCGAGCTCAGGTCAGCTGCAGCCGGATGGCAGCGTGCGGCCCGAGCCGCGCATGGACGTCGAACACGTCGCGCAGGCGATCGTGTTCATGGCCAGCCTGCCACTCGACAGCAACGTACAGTTCATGACCATCATGGCTACCAAGATGCCATTCGTGGGGCGGGGTTAGGCCGCGAGGGGTACGAACCCGCTGAATTCGGCCTGCCGCGGCGCGGCGCACTCAGACCTGGTTCTCAGCCACCATGGCAAGCGCGCGCGGGTCGGCCTGCATCTCAGCCCACGCGTCGCGGGTCCACGCCAGGACTGGGTCGTCAGTACAGGCCATGGTCCGCCGATCGCCGGCCAGGGCGTTCAGGTAGTACGCGTCATACCCGTGGGCGGCCACAAACGGGTGGTAGCCGTCAGTGACGAGCACCAGCTCGCCGTGGCGAACCGCCCACAGCGCGTCGCGACGATCCCCCTCGCGCCGATACAGCCGCTGCAGCCCCCAGCCTTCCGGTCGGCGCTGCTGGTAGTAATAGATCTCCTCCAGGACGGCTTCGTTCGGCATAGCGTCGACGTCGTGTTTGTGCGGCGGCCAGCTGGACCAGTTGCCGCCCGGCGTGTACACCTCCACCAGCTCCAGCCGGTCAGCTGGAAAGTCGGGAGCGATGATGTGGTGGATCCGCCTGGTCGCGTTGCCGGCGCCTCTGATCTCCACCTTGACGTCCCGCGGCCGTATGAGGATCGGCGCGCTGGCAACCTCGTGTCGGCCGGAAGACGGCGCCTCGGCCAGAGCCACCAGGACCTGCCCGCCTTCGTCGACGGGCATTGGTGAGAGGTGAGCCAGGAGACCGCTCGGCAGGTACGCGGCCCACGGTCTGGCGTGGAAAACGGTCTGGCGGCCTTCGAGCTTGAGCGTAGCTCCCGCATCTGGCTCCACGATCAAATCCGCCAC
>JALZAW010000043.1 GCA_030948155.1 Candidatus Dormiibacterota bacterium
TGGGGGAGAAAGTCCACGGCCTGTCAGGAGGCCCATCTGAAGGGGGCCGGCACCCAGGGTCAGCGCCGCCGTCAGGGGCAGCGCCAACGAGGTGACGGCGTCACCGAACAGTGAGATGGTCGCCGCGACCCAGAAGAGTCCGAAGTTCCGGCCGGCCAGCCCCCCAGCATCGGTCACGGGTGCTGACCGCTAGGTGCGGCTGATCACGTCGCGCTCCATCCGGCCCACAGCTGTCCGCACTGTCCCTTGGAGCGGGTGACGACTCTCCCGCAGAGCGTGATCCAGTTGGCGCAGCGTCGAGTAGAGGGACTTCATGGCCTTGATGGCGTCGCCGATGTCGACGTTCTGGGGCAAGGGGATGGAGTCCATGGGATCACCGAGCGCCCAGTGGTAGGCGAAATCGATGTAGTCGTATGACGGCGGCCGCAGGTTGGGCTCGTCCACTTCCTGCTCCAACTCCGCGAAGCGGTTGTAGAGCGAGCGCAGCAGCCGCGACACCTGACCGACGGCCGGTGTGGGGTAGCGCCGGGGCTGTCGCGGCCCGCGATCCCGGCCGCGATCGTCAGCTGCCAGCATGACGGTGAGTGCGCAGAGCTCCTCGGGCCCCAGCCCCTCGAAATAGCCCTGCCAGAGCGCCTCCACCAGCACCAGCGAGTTCTCCCCGTAGACCCGAGCGGTGAGCAGGCCCTTCTCGGTCGGCTTATCGGCCTCGATAAAGCCGGCCTCGCCCAGCACCCTGGACAGCCGTCGCAGTTTGCGCTGGTACTGATCCTTCTGCTCGACCCTCGTCCGCTCGCCCTGCTTCAGCTCCCGCTCCAACTCTCGTCGCTCGCCGAAGCCGGCCAGGTGCTCGCCGAAGCGTGGACAGCGCGTGATGCGGGATTTGCGCTGCCGCTCCTGCAGCGCCTGGCGCTCATCTTCCAGACGGTGCAGTTGGCGGCCGGCAAGGCCGTGGGGACGCCCGCGGAAGCCGCCGTGGCCGCGCCGCCGAGTTGGCACCGGGACGGCCTCCCGCCGCAGCCGCCGGGTTTCCAGGCGGATCGAGCGCAGCCGTTCCTCGTTGCGCAGGTAGTCGCTCACGTCCTGGGGGCGGCAGCGCTCGCAGTCCCAGGTGGCGCGAAGATCCTCCAGTCGCAGGTGGACGTTCTCCAGCCGCTCCTGCAATTCACCGGCGGCATTGCGCAGTTGGAATTGACCGAAGGAGCGCAGCATCAGCTCGTCGGCCTGCTCAGGCGTGTAGACGCGGAGCAGGTTCAGCGCCATGTTGTAGGTGGGCAGGAACTTGGAACGGATGACCGGTCCCGGCCCCATCGCCACCTCGTAGATGGTGCCGATGTCGACGTCCTGCTCCTTCAGGATCACGCCGTGGCCGCGGATGTCGATGCCGCGCCGGCCGGCGCGACCCATCAGCTGCGTCAGCTCACCGGTGGTGAGGTTGGCGAAACCCACGCCATCGAATTTGCTGAAGGAGGAGACCACCACAGCCTTGGCAGGCATGTTGATGCCGAGAGCCAGAGTCTCGGTGGCGAAGACCACCTTGATCAGGCCGGCTTGGAAGAGCTCTTCGACGAGCTCCTTGTGGTACGGCAGAAGGCCCGCATGATGGGTGGCCAGGCCGCGCACCAGCATGTTGCTGTCGACCATGCGCCTGAACAATGCTGCCTCGTCCGCGTCCACCAGCGACTTCAGCCGCTGCTGAGTGAGCCGCTCGATCCGGGCCTTCTCGTCATCGCTGGTCAGATCCAGACCGTGATAGGCGCAGCGCTGGAGCGCTTCCCGGCAGCCCCGGCGCGAGAAGATGAAGTAGATGGCCGGCAGCATCTGCTGCTCGGCCAGCTGCTCGACCACCTTCAGCATGTCATTGGCCGGCAGTCGCCTGAAGCCGTGCACCTGGCCTGTCGCCTCGTCCTCGCGCAGCGCCCGCTGCCAGGTGTCCTGGTGAATCTTGCCGTGGGTGTCGAAGAGGGGTCTGAAGACGTTCCGCATCGAGAGCCAGAGCAGCAGCTCGGTCGGCCGCTCCGCGTGGTAGACGGTGGCCATGGGACCGCGGTTCTCCGCCATCCACCGCGACAGCTCCCGGTGGTTGCCGACTGTCGCCGAGAGTCCTACAAACTTGATCTGGCTGGGCGCCTGGATGATCACCTCTTCCCAGACCGACCCGCGCGGAAAGTCGTCGATGTAGTGAACCTCGTCGAGGACCGCGTAGCGCACGCCGTCCAGCCGGCTCAGGTCCTCATAGATGAGGTTTCGCAGGATCTCAGTGGTCATGACCACTATGGGCGCGCGATCGTTGATGCTGTTCTCACCGGTGACGAGGCCCACCAGGTCGGCACCGTACTGGCTGACGAAATCCCGGTATTTCTGGTTGCTGAGGGCCTTTAGCGGCGTCGTGTAGATCACCTGCACGCCATCGCGCAGGGCGCGGAAGTTGCAGTAGTCGGCGACCACTGTCTTGCCGCTGGAGGTGGGGGCGCAGACGAGGACGCCTTGGTGGGTCTCCAGCTTCTCGATCGCCTCGCGCTGAAAGGGATCGAGCGGCCAGGGCAGGCTCTCCTGAAAGCCTTCGAGATAGGTGAGGGCGTCCGTCGCGATGCTGGCAATCGTAAGGGCAAGGGGAGCAGGCTTCGCGTGCCTAAACCCCCTCGAACCCGGCTCCCGTCGATGCGGTGTGGGAGCTGGCCGGTGCTCTTGAAGCCGCCGCCGCAGACCAAGGCGGACGTTGGATTCCGGCTGGGATGAACCCGGCCTATCGACAGTTCGTCCCGCCTGCACCCGCTCGGTGCCGAGGCTGCCAGCGGGCATGGAGCGACGCTCCGGAACACGCCGGCAGCGACTTTCCGGTCAGCGGTTCTAACCTTGCTGACGTGGATGCTGCCCAGCCGCTTGCCGGGATCCGGGTCTTCGACCTGACGCACGCGCTGGCAGGGCCCTACTGCACGATGCTTCTCGCCGACCTGGGTGCCGACGTGGTGAAGCTGGAGCCTCCCGGCGGCGACCACGCCCGTCAATGGGGGCCGCCATTTCTGAGTGGCGAGTCGACCTACTTCCTCTCAGTCAACCGGAACAAGCGCAGCGTGGTGCTGGACCTGAAGTCGACAGAGGGAGTACGTGTGGCACGAGAGCTGGCCCTGGCCTCGGACGTGGTAGTCGAGAACTTCAAGCCGGGGACTGCCGACCGGCTCGGGCTAGGTCCGGAGCAACTTCGGGCGAGCGAGCCCGGCCTCATTTACGCTTCGATCAGCGGTTTTGGCGCCCAGCATCCGGAGCTGGCCGGCTACGACCAGATCGCCCAGGGCACGAGCGGGCTCATGAGCCTCACGGGGCCCCCCGACGGCGCCCCGCACAAGGCGGGCGTGCCGATCGGCGACATCGCGGCCGGCATGTTCGCAGCGCACGCCATCCTGGCCGCCCTGCTGGAGCGTGAGCGCGGCGGTGGCGGCCGGACGATCGACGTGGCGCTCAACGACTCGCTGCTCGCCCTGCTCACATATCAGGCGGGGCGCTACTTCGCCAGCGGTGAGCCCCCCGGCCGCGACGGCAACTTCCACGCCACCATCGCTCCCTACGGCATGTATGCGACCAGCGATGGCTTTCTCAACATCGCCGTCGGCTCGGACGGCCAGTTCCGCCGCTTCTGCGAGGTGCTGGAAGCGCCAGAGCTGGCGCAGGATCCCCGCTTTCTGACCAACCCCCAGCGGCAGGCGGCGCGGGACGAGCTGACGGTGGAATTGGAGAGTCGCCTGAGCTGTCGCTCTCGCGCCGAGTGGCTGACGCGCCTGGCCGCGGCAGGGGTGCCCGCAGGGCCGATCCATGACCTGGCGGAAGCGTTTTCCAGCCCGCTGGCCGAAGGGCGTGAGATGCGGCTGGAGGTGGAGCATCCAACCGCCGGCCGGTTGAGCCAGGTGGGCGCTCCCTGGAAGCTCGACGGGGGCTCCAGCGCCATCCGCCTGCCGCCACCCACGCTTGGTCAACACACGGCTCAGGTCCTGGCCGAGGTGCTTGGCTACGACGCTGAGCGCGTGCGGGCGCTAGAGGCGCAGCAGCTCGGTGGAGACAGAGCTCACTAGCAGCTCGCGAGAGATCGCCTCGACGTAGCCGAGCACGCCAGCCAGCACCTGGTCGGCATGGCGACCGTCGTTGGAGATGCAGGCCACCGCCAGCGTCGCCACCTGCCAGCGATCGAGCTCGTCCACCTCCGCCGCAGCCACCTGAAAGCGGCCGCGGATCCTGGCCAGCAGCCCGCCCACCACCTGCCGCTTGTCTTTGAGCGAAGCGCTCTCCGGTAGATGCACAGTGAAGCGCAGCACGCCTATCACCACAGAGGGAATCTAGCCTTCGTTTCGAACCTGGCGGCCTGAAAACGTGGCGGCGTCGAGGCAATTTTGACTAGCGGTGCTATCAGCATTCATAATCCGCCCATATCCGCCGCAAGCCAAGCGGCAGCTGGCCGACTCGCGAGGGAGGACATCCACTCAAGCATGAGCAACCAAGACCTGACCGCCGATGAGGGCTACCGGAGGTTCGAAGAGTTCCTCGATGAGTGGTCCCGGCGGGACTTCCTGCGCAGCATGGGCGCCGCCACGGCCTTCACCATCTTCGCCGCCGGTGGCATGGAGCTCCTCGCAGCCTGCGGCGGCGGCGGTGGCGGCCAGCAGCCAAGCCAGGCCAAGAAGGGCGGCCACGTGATCGAGGCGAACATCGCCGACCTGCAGTACCTGAACCCGGTGCTTTACGGGGACACTGCCAGCTCCTCGGCGACTGCCATGATCTACGACTCGCTCTACATGTCGGACGACAAGGGCAATCCTGCGCCATTGCTGGCCAAGGACCTGCCCAAGATCTCCTCGGATCAGCTTACCTACACGATCTCGCTGCGGGACGCCAAGTGGACTGACGGCAAGCCTGTCATCGCGGACGACGTCAAGTTCACCTACCAGCTGATGTTCGACCCCAAGTACGACAAGGTGAACTCCCCCAGGCGCGGCGACCTGGTTGAATACATCCAGTCAGTCAGCGTGAAGGACGCCAAGACAGTCGTCTTCCAGCTGAAGAAGGCCTACTCGCCCTTCACCACAGTGCACCTCCAGTACGGCATCTTGCCAATGCATATCTGGGGGGCCCTGAGCCCCGAGCAGATCAACACGAGCGAGCTCAACGGCCGTCCGACTGTGACCAACGGTCCTTTCCAGAACGCTCTCTGGCAGAAGGACCAGCAGGTGACCTTCGACAAGAACCCCAGCTACTACCGCGGCGCGCCCAACGTCGACCGCTACGTGATCAAGGTCATCAAGAGCTCGACCGACATCCTGAATCAGCTGAAGACGGGGGAAACCGACGTCGGTCCAGTGGACCCGGCCCAGGGCGACGCCGCCCGCAGCGTGGACCTGATCAACCTGCAGCGGTTCCCGGGCCTCCTCTTCCTGTTCTACCTGTACAACCTGGATCCTGCCAAGACGCCGCTCTTCCAGCAGAGGGAAGTCCGCCAGGCGCTGCTCTACGCTTTGGACAGACAGTCGATGGCCAAGGCCATCTACTTCGGCTTCGCGACAGTGGCCAACACCTCCATGCCACCCAAGTCGTGGGCCTACAACCCTGACAACAAGCCTGTCTTCAACTTCGACCGCAAGAAGGCTGAGTCGATGCTCGACGCCGCCGGCTGGAAGAAGGGTGCGGACGGGATCCGCGCCAACGCCGCGGGCCTGAAGCTCAAGTTCGAGATGATCACCAACGCCGGCAACAAGGTCCGGGAGAACTCGCTGGTGAACATGCAGCAGCAGTGGCGAGACATCGGCGTCGACGCCACGCCCAAGTTTGTCGACTTCAACAAGGTGCTGGTTCCCGCCCTGCGCAACACACGCGACTTTCAGGTCCTGATGGTGGGCTTCCAGTGGAGCACAGACCCCGACCAGTCCCAGGTCTGGGCTTCCCGTAACACGCGTCCCGGCGGCTACAACGGCATGGGCTACAAGAACGCCGCGCTGGACAAGGTTTTGGACGATGCCACGACAGTCAGCGACCAGAAGAAGCGGAAGGACCTGTACTTCAAGATGCAGCAGATCCTGGCCGAGGATCAGCCGGCGCCGATCCTCTTCTTCCCGGACAACATCTACGGCGTGAACAAACGCGTGGTGGGCTTCAACGCGGGTCCATTCGCCAACCAGTACGACGGCCGGCGCTTCTGGATCAAAGATCTGTACGTCGCCGACGGGAAGTAGCCCTGAGGCGCTGACGGGCTAGGACCTGATGCTCTGGAAGTACGCGCTGCGCAGGGTCATCGTGGCCCTGCCGGTGCTCCTCGGCGTGACAGTGATCACCTATGGGCTGATCTATCTCACGGCGGGTGATCTCGTCCCCGGCCTGCAGCTCAACCCCAACCTGCGGCCCGAGGACATCGCGCGGATCAAGGCCAACCTGGGCCTGGACCAGCCGTTTCTAGTGCAATACCTGAACTGGTTGGGTGTGCCCTGGCTGCTGCATCAGGTGGGGATCTGGCCGGGTTCCGTGCGGACCGGTCTGCTGGAAGGCGACTTCGGTCGCTCCCTCCTCGACGGCAGCCCTGTCATGTCGCACATTCTGGAACGGCTTCCATACACGCTGGAGCTCACCTCGCTGGCCATCCTCTTGGGCGTTGTCGTCGCCATCCCGATGGGCGTGGTCGGCGCTCTCCGTCGCGGCTCACCGGCCGATCACTTCCTGACCAGCCTCTCAGTCGTCGGCGTCTCGATTCCGAACTTCTGGCTGGCCCTGCTGCTGGTCCTCATCTTCTCGGTGGGAGCATTCCAGCTTGGCCTTCCACATCTGCCTTCTGGCGGTGCGGCGTCGTCTGTCAATGGCGGCGACATCCTGGACCGGCTGGCGCATCTGGTGCTGCCGACCACGGTCCTGGCGTTCGGCTATCTGGCCGTTTGGTCGCGTTACACCCGCTCCAGCATGCTGGAGTCTCTTTCCCAGGACTACGTGCGCACAGCCCGCGCCAAGGGCATGAGCGAGCGGCGCGTGGTCTACGTGCACACCCTGCGCAACGCTGTGATACCGCTCGTGACGCTGATCGGCCTGGAGCTGCCGACGCTGGTCGCGGGCGGCGCGGTCGTTGAGATCGTCTTCAGCTGGCCGGGCCTCGGCAGGCTCGCCCTGGAGCGGGCGGTGGGCCACGATTACACGACGGTGATGGGTCTTACCCTCTTCACGGCAGTGCTGGTCATCGCCGGCAATCTGCTCGCCGACCTGCTCTATGCAGTGCTCGATCCCAGGATCAGATACACGTAGATGCTCGCTCCCAGGGCTAGACACACGTAGATGCTCGATCCCACCGCCGGAGCGATTGAGGCCCCGGTTGCAGCGCCCGTCGGCGGTTCCCGGCGGCGGGCCCGAGGGTACTGGGCCGAGTCCTGGGAGCGGCTCCACAGCGACCGGATCGGCTTCGCCTGCGGCCTTCTGATCCTGCTCTTCGGAGTTGTGGCGCTGGCCGCGCCGCTGCTGGCGGCGGCGGTCACCCACCACGACCCGGTGCGCCAGAGCCTGGCCAACACGTTTGCCCTGCCGGGCCAGTTCAGCTTCCCGCTGGGCAGTGATGAACTGGGTCGAGACACGCTGACCCGGCTCATCTACGGCGCCCGGGTCAGCCTGCTGGTCGCCTACCTGACTGTGATCCTGGCGTTGATCATCGGCGGCAGCGTGGGCATGCTGGCCGGCTACTTCGGCGGCTGGTTGGACACTGTGCTGATGCGGGTGGTCGACATGGTGCTCTCCATCCCCAGCATCTACTTGCTCATCCTGCTGACGGCGCTCGCGCCCCGCATCGGCCCTGTTTCCCTCAACCCGGGCAACCCCTACTCTCTGGCGGTGATCATCGCGCTGGTCAGCTGGGGCAGCCTGGCGAGGCTGGTCCGGGCCGACGTGCTGAGCGTGAAGGAGCGCGATTTCATGCTCGCCACGCGCTCGCTGGGCGCCAGCAACTGGCGCCTGATGAGCCGCCATCTACTGCCTAACGTGCTGGCCGTGATGGTGGTGGCGGCCAGCTTGCAGGTGGGCGCCATCATCGTGACGGAGGCGGCGCTCGACTTCATAGGCCTCGGCATCACCCCGCCGACAGCGAGCTGGGGCAACATGCTGAGCAACTCGCAGGTGTACTTCTATCACTCGCTCTGGCTGGTCATCCTGCCCGGGCTCGCCATCTTCGTGACGGTGCTCGCCATGAACGTCTTCGGGAACACTGTGCGCGATGCGTTCGACCCCCGCCTGCGGGAGATGCGGTAATGGTCGGTTAGATGGCGGAGCATCTGCTGCAGGTGGAGAACCTGCGGACGGAGTTTCCCACCCGCGACGGCATGGTGGGGGCGGTGGATGGCGTTTCCTTCCATCTCGATCCGGGTGAGACGCTGGGGATCGTGGGGGAGTCCGGCTCCGGCAAGTCGATTACCGTGCTTTCGATCATGGGCCTGGTCCAGCGACCGGGCAGGATCGCCGCCGGCCGGGTGCTCTACAAGGGGAACGACCTGGTGCGGTACAGCCAGGAGCAGCTGCAGGAGGTCCGCGGCAAGGACCTGGCCATGATCTTCCAGGATCCGATGACCTCGCTCAACCCTGTCTACCGCTCCGGCTGGCAGGTTGGTGAGCCGCTCCGCCTGCACCGCGGCTTCGACAGGCTGAAGTCTCTTCGAGAAGCGATCTCGATGTTCCGCAAGGTTGGCATGCCAGAGCCCGAGGAGCGGGTCCAAAGCTATCCTCACGAACTGTCAGGTGGGATGCGACAGCGCGCGATGATCGCGATGGGCTTGACGACGGGCCCTTCGGTGCTCATCGCCGACGAGCCGACGACCGCTCTCGATGTCACCATCCAGGCCCAGATCCTGGAACTGCTGAAAGCTGTGAACGCCGAGTACAACACTGCCACCATCCTCATCACCCACAACCTGGGCGTTGTCGCGGGCATGTGTGAGCGCGTCATGGTGATGTATGCCGGCCGGGTCGTTGAGGAGGGACCGACTGAGGAGGTTTTCGCCAATCCCAGCCATCCCTACACCTGGTCGCTGCTCCGATCGCTGCCCCGGCTGGACCGGGACGCGAAGGAGCCGCTCAGGGCGCTGCCAGGCCTGCCTCCGGACCTGACCGATTTGCCCAGCGGCTGTCACTTCCATCCCCGCTGTCCTTTCCGGGTGGACCGGTGCGTGGATGAATATCCGCCGCTCGCGGCAGTGCGGCCGGCCCAGAAGGCGGCCTGCTGGGTCACTCAGGCAGGCGTCGAGCTGAACCGAGCGGGTGCGACTGTTGGCTGAAGCGACGGCGCGCCCGCAGCTGAAGTCCGTCTGGACGACCGCGGAGCCGCTGCTGGATGTGCGCGATCTAAAAGTCTGGTTCCCGATCAGGGCGGGCCTTGCCCAGCGCACAGTCGCCCACGTCAGGGCGGTGGACGGTGTGAGCCTGCACGTCGGGCAGGGCGAGACTGTCGGATTGGTGGGAGAGTCCGGCTGCGGTAAGTCGACGCTCGGGCGCGCGGTGCTGAAGCTGATCGAGCCAACCGCTGGCGAGGTCCTGTACAAGGGCACGAGCCTGCAGAGCCGGGGTGGCGGGGCCATGCGAGGCCTGCGCCGTGAAATTGCGATGATCTTCCAGGACCCGTACGCTTCGCTGGATCCGCGCCAGACGGTGGGCGAGATCATCTCTGAACCGCTCGACATCCACCATCTCTACGAGGGCAGGACCGCCCGCCGGGATCGGCTGGCTGAGCTGCTCGATCTCGTCGGCCTCAACCCCCGCATGGCACAGCGCTACCCCCACGAGTTTTCCGGTGGTCAGCGGCAGCGTGTGGGTATCGCCCGAGCCCTGGCCGGCGAACCGTCCTTCATCGTCTGCGACGAGCCCGTCAGCGCGCTGGACGTTTCCATCCAGGCGCAGATCATCAACCTGCTCGAGAAGCTCCAGCAGCGGCTTAACCTGACCTACCTGTTCATCGCCCACGACCTCTCGGTGGTCAAGCACATCTCGAATCGAATAGCTGTCATGTACCTGGGCCGGATCGTCGAGATAGCCGGCTCCAATGAGCTGCACCGGCGGCCCAAGCATCCCTACACGGCCTCGCTGCTCTCCGCCATCCCGATCCCCGACCCCAAGATCGAGCGCCACCGGCAGCGCATCATCCTGACCGGCGACGTGCCCTCCCCGGTCAACCCGCCTTCGGGTTGCCGCTTCCGGACGCGCTGCTTCAACGCGCAGGAGAAATGCGCGCAGGAGGACCCTCCGCTCGACGCTGTGCAGCTGGGCGACCACCGCGCCGCCTGCTTCTTTCCCGTCGAGTGAGCGGATCTCTGGCGGAGGCGCTGCTCTTCGCCGAGGCGGGCTGGGACCACTCGCTGGCGGAGCTCAGCGAGGAGCTGCGCATCCCCAGCATCAGCGCGCTACCCGAACACGAGGCCGACGTACGGCGCAACTGTGAGTGGCTGGCGGAGCGCTTCCGCGCCCTTGGCTGCGAAGTTTCGAGCCACGCGGTGGTCAAAGGTGGCTACCCGGTGCTGCGGGCAGAATGGCGCGGCGCGGGTCCTGGCGCGCGCACCCTGACGGTCTACGGTCATTACGACGTCCAACCGCCCGATCCGCTGGAGGAATGGCATTCGCCGCCCTTTGAGCCATCGCTTCGGGCAGGCTTCATCTTCGCTCGCGGCAGCTCCGACAACAAGAACAACCACCTGGCGGCATTGCTGGCCGCCCGCTTTGCCATCCAGGCGGGCGGACCGCCCATCAACCTTCGCTTTCTCTTGGAGGGCGAGGAGGAGACCAGCGGCGTGTCGCTGCCGCGGTATTTACGCCAAGAGGCAGCTGATCTCGCGACCGACTGGGTGCTGGTCTGGGACGGCGGTTTCAGCCCGGATGGCAGGCCTGCCCTGGTCACCGGGCTGCGCGGCATTCTCTACACGGAATTTCATGCCAGTGGGGCTGCCAGCGACCTGCACTCGGGCGCCTTTGGCGGCGTGGCGCCGAACCCGCTCAACACGCTTGCTCGAGTCCTGGGCGAGCTGAAGGGCCGCGACGGGCGCATCACCATTCCCGGCTTCTATGATCGGGTCCAGCAGCCCGCTGCCGAAGAGCTGGCCGCGTGGGACCGCAGCGATGCCTACGGCGAGCTCCTGCGGACCATGATCGACGCATCGGCGCTGGAGGGGGAGGCGGGCCACAGCCCTGTTGAGCGGACGTGGTCGCGGCCGACGCTGGACGTGAACGGCATTATCGGCGGCTTCACAGGGGCGGGGGCCAAGACGGTGATCCCGGCGGCGGCGACCGCCAAGGTGTCGATGCGGCTGGTGCCAGACCAGGATCCGAGCGAGATTCTCGCCGCGTTGCAAGAACACGTGCAGCGACTTACCACGCCCGGCGTGCGGATCGACGTGAAGCAGCTGGGTGCTGCCAGGCCCGTTCTGGCCGACGCCCGCAACCCGGCGGCGCTGGCCCTTCGCACGGCGTTCGAGGAAGCCTTCGGCCAGCCGGCGGTGCCTGTGCGCACTGGAGGTTCCATTCCTGTCGCGCTCGACTTTCAGGAGGCGCTGCGAGCGCCAATTGTCATCAGTGGCCTGAGTCAGCCCGGCTCCGGAGCCCACGGCCCCAACGAACACTTCAGCCTGGACCACTACCGCCGGGGCATCGAGACGCTCATCCGCTTCTACTGGGGCCTGGCCGAGACCGCTGACTAGAGCGTCCGGTCCCCGAGATCCTGAGATGCCGAGGAAGGTCATACGTCCTCCACCCGCGGCGCGGGGGGAGGTTTGGAGGGGGGCATGCACGGCCTGGCTTGCGGCCGCTGGACGCTGGTGAGAGCTTTCGTCCATGGCTCGTCAAACCCGTTCCGAGCGGGCTGCTCGGGATCAGCCCGCCCAGCAGCTGCGGCGAGAGATGTCCAGGACCGAA
>JALZAW010000375.1 GCA_030948155.1 Candidatus Dormiibacterota bacterium
TCGACGGCCCCATCGGCCGGCTGTGAGCGAGGTTGGCGTGCATAATCCCAACGGGCATTCCGCGCCGCCCAACGGCGCGATCGACCGACTGGAACGGACCGCGACCCTCCTTCTTGCGGCGTCGGCGTTAGCCGCAGTGGCCCTGATCGGCTGGGGCGGGTTGGTCCTGGACCTGACGCCGCTCGCCGCGATCTTCGTAGCGCTCCTCCACGCCGCAACTGGCGAGCCACCGGTGCAGCCCACGATCGGCGACGCGATCCTGCACCTGCACTGGGAAGATCTGGCGCCGCTCGCTGGAACCGTCGTCACCCTGCTGTTCTGGTGGCACGCCGTCTCTTTGGTCGCCGAGGTCATGCTATTGCTGGCGGCCAGCCTTGGTTGGTTGTGGTACAGAAGCCTACGGCCGGTCTGGTTGATCCTGGATTTGCTCGACAGCGCACCGCTGGCGGCCCCGAAACGTCTGGTGGTGGCAACCGTGTTGGCCAGCCAGATGCTCGTCCGCAGCGCGGGGCCTGGCTTGGCGGCATCGCAGCCGGCGGAGGCGCCAGTGGCTGTGGTAGTCAACGAATCGGCACAGGCCCAGACAGGTCCCGCCCGGCCAGTGGAGGACGCGCCGCCGACACCGGAGCCTGCGCCAACTGGAATCGTGCACCGTGTGCAGTCTGGCGACACGTTCAGCGGTATTTCGCTGCAGGTCTATGGCCACGAAGGCTACTGGCCGTTGGTGTTCGACGCGAACCGCGGCGCGATCATGGCCGAGCCGGCGTTCGGGCTGGGGAGCCCGATTCGGTTGACATCTCCCGACTACCTGCTTCCCGGTTGGGACGCACTCGTACCCTTCCTGCCTGGCCACCTCGAGCTGGGCGACAACGGTGAGGTTGTGTACGTTGTGCAGCGCGGTGACACGATCTCGGGCATCGCGCGACGGTTTGGCATCACCGTGGACGACCTCGTCGCGGCCAATACAGGTGCCCAGACGCCCGACGGCCGCGTCTTCGAAGATCCCGATTTGATCTGGCCTGGCCTGCGCCTGCAAATACGGCCGGCAGAGCCAGCCACCAGGCCGCCTGAGCCGACTCCTGCTGAGACAGACAGTGAGCCGGCGCCGGCGGCGACGCCGGAAGAGCCGCGAGTGCCCGTCACTCCGTCTCCCTCGCCGACGCCCGTTACCGTGGTGTTGACCGAGCAGCCCGCTGCCAGCAGCTTCCCGGTGACGCAGGCCGTGCCGACCATCATGCCGACCGCGGAGACGCCTGCTCGGCCAAGGGCAGATGAGCCCCCGCTTTTTCAGTGGCCGGAAATCCTGGGCGCCGGCGGATTAGGCGCGGCGGCGCTCCTTGCGCTTCGAGCGCGGAGGTCTCGGCGGCCACCCCTTGAGCCCGAGAACGACACGCAAATCGACGTCCACGCGTTCACATTGGCGGCACCTGCCGCTGTCGTGGCCGCGCGCCACGGCGGTGGCGATGACCCGCACGGAGTGATTCTTGGCGAGCGCGTGGCTGGCGCTCTGCTGCGTCATACCCGAGCCGCGGGGATCGACAGTGCCAGGACCGTTTCGGTGAAGGTCGGGCGAGCGGGGTGCACGGTGACGTTCGAGGCTCCGCTCGAGCAGCGGCCGCGGCTGGAAGCAATCCTGCGGACCGCGTCGCACCTTGCGCGTCGACTCAGGGTGACGCGATCGGCCGACCAGGATGTCGTGGTCGAGTTGGAAGGGATCCAGCGAGATGTTCTGGAGCGGGTTGTGCTCGAGGAGTGCCCGCTGCTGCTGTGCATCGGCCTACAGCCGGACACACGCGCCTACCTGGCCGGATGGGATTCGCTTGGCCACTTGCTGGTGGCGACGCAGGCGGGTACGAGCGATGCGCACGAACACCTGGCCAGTCTGGTGGCCACGCTGGCTGGCCAGTGTCCGCCCAGCGAGTTGCAGTTCTTTACGCTGGCGCGTCGAGATACGCTGCTGGGGCAACTTGGGCCGCTTCCGCATCAGCGGGCGGTGGTCGACCCAGCCGATCGCGCCGAGGCGACACGCGTACTGGCAACTATGCGCGCCGAGCTCGAACGGCGGCAGCGGCAGGACATCGACCCGCAGGTTCCTCAGCTTGTTCTGGTGGTGAGCGAGCTGGCCCAGGTCGCGGGCGAGGAGGATCTCCGATTTCTGCTCACGCATGGGAGTGAGTTCCGTGTGCGGGTCGTTGCGGCTACCGCGGACACCGCCCTGGAGCGAGAGTTGCTCGTGGACTGCTTCGAAAGCAGGCTGGTTTTCGCGCTGGAGGACGAGGAGGCGTCAACGCGGCTGCTCGGTAAGCCGTGGGCGCTCACGCTGGCCGAGCCTGGCCGGTTGCTCGCGCGCCTGGGGCACCGGAAAGAGGTGGAGATCCTCGGGCTCCACCTGACTGAGGATGGGCGTCGGGACCTTCTGGCGAGCATGGAGGTCGGCGAGGAGACCCCACCGGTTGGTTCGGCCACGGGCAACCACGAGGCGACCGGTCAGCTCGAGCAGGTCGACGACAAGGAGTCGCCCGGTGAGCCGGCCGCGCCGGCGCCCGCTGTGGCCGCGGAAAACGGCCATGGAGGCAATGAAGGCAATGAAGCGCCCAGCCAGAACGGCGAGGCCGCCGCGGCGGAGGAGCGGCAGATTGGCGGTGCCCAGGAGGTCAGCTCAACGCCAGTCGCATCTCCAGGGGCGAGGACCAATGGCCATGCTCCCAGCGACTCGGCGTCAGCATCCGAGCCGACGGCGTCTGAGCCGCCCGAGCGGATCGCGCGCCTCCTGAAGCGGGGCGGACTTGTGATCGACTGCGAGAGTGCGGTCGTGTGGTCGCGAGGTGGACCGCTCCAACTCGGCCAGAGCAGCCCGATCGAGGTGCTGTTCCGCCTTGCGGCCGCCCCGTTGCTCGAACAGGGTCCGCTGGATCGCTGGCCTGGTGTGAAAGCGGAGGAGCTCCTCGAGGAGGTCTGGGCTCCACGTGCACGCGTACGGAACCGCGAGAGCAGCCAGACCTGGCTCGGCAAGAACCTGGAGCGGCTGCAGGACGACGTCAGGCGAGCGGTTGGCGTCCTTGACAGCGAGCTACTCGTCAGGGGCGCTGGCACGCTGAGAGTGAATCCAGACGTTGCGATTTCTGACGTGGAGGCGTTCATGGAGGCGGTCGAGCGGGCCCGAGCGGCGCGCGGTGCGGAGCGGATTGCCGCGGCCGAAGAGGCGCTCATGCTGAGCGTGCCCGAACTGCTGCCTGGGGCATATGTCGAACGCACCGTGATTGGGAAGAAAATCGAACTGTATCGCTGGCTGGCGGAGCCGCATTGGGAACGTGCCTCGCGGCGGCTCGAGGCGCT